>CAZNKA010000001.1:0-5276 GCA_964573495.1 uncultured Acidiphilium sp.
GGCGGTCGTTAATTCTATAACGAATCGGACCGAGTAAAAATAGTTTAAAATTTTTTAAAGTGGGGGTTAAAAAGCTTGCAAAAATCGGGTAAAATATGGTATATTATTATATCATAGGTTTTTTTAAATAAAAAAACACTATCGTTTTTTTTGTTAAAACTTTTGCGGCGGTTTTTATTAAAAAACGTATAGAGCTAAACGAAAAGCTTGCGAACGTTCTCCGATGAATGCGGAAAGGGGGTGCCTTAATTGGATAAGAAAAACGATAAAATCTCAATAAACGATATTCCGATAAAAAAGGCAAGCGAGTTTTTCGGGTTATCGCATAACAACGGCGAAGCGAGCCGCAATTTAAGGCTCGACGATTTTTTCGCGTTGCCTTCGGGGTACGTTAACAAATATAATTTAGAGCGCGGGGATTTTCCGCCGATGGAGCCCGAATCCGCTCTTTTTAAGTGTCGCCGCGACTTAGGCAGGGTAGATATAGAGTATATCGCGTCGCTCAGCTTAATGTCTTTAAAAGACGTAATTTTAAGTTTAGAAGGCAAAATTTATCGCGATTGCTCGCTTTCGGGCAGCGAATTTTATAAAAACTACGTTATTGCGGAAGAATATTTTTCGGGCAATCTCGCAAAAAAATACGAGTGTGCTTTAAGAGAAAGCAAGAGGTTTAGCGGCGTTTACGATAAAAATATAAAGGCGCTGCGTTCGGTAATGCCGCCTCGCCCCGACCCTAAAAAAATTTATTTCGGGTTGGGCTCGCCTTGGATTCCGCCTGAATACGTGGCTGATTTCGTTCAATATCTCTATCGTATATCGTTAGTCAGAAATAAGCGAATTTGCGAAGTATATTACGAAAAAACAATTCACCGTTACGTTGTTATTTTAAACGTGGACGTGCGTTCTACGGTGCTTTCGGTAAAAACTTACGGCACCGAGCGCATGGATATGTTCAAAATTTTGGATAAAACTTTAAATCACGACCAAATTCACATAACCGACCTTATCGAAGAAGACGGAAAAATCGTGCGGCGGCTCAATCGCGAGCAAACGCTTTTGGCCGAAGAGCGCAGAACACGCTTAAAGCAAGCGTTTTCGCGCTGGATGGCAGACCTTCCGCTCGAAAAAAAGCAACCGCTTTACGATATTTATTACGAGCGTTTCGCTTGCATTAAAAACCGCTCGTATTGCGGCGATTATTTAGATTTTTCGGATATGTGCGGCGCTACGCTTTACGATTATCAGAAAGACGCGGTCGCGCGGATAATCGAAAGTAAAAACACGCTGCTCGCGCACGACGTCGGGGCGGGCAAAACTTTCGTTATGATTGCCGCCGGGCATATTATGCGAAAAACGGGCGTTTCGAAAAAGAATATGTACGTCGTGCCTAATTCTATCGCGGCGCAGTGGAAACACGATTATAATTATCTTTATCCCGAAGCGAAAGTGCTTGCCGTCGGGCCGGAGGATTTTACTCCGCAAAAGCGCGAAGCAACTATGCAAAAAATGCTCGGCGACTTCGAAGCGATTATTATTCCTTACAGTACGTTCGAGCTTATTCCGCCCGAATACGAAGGCGTGCTTAGCGACGTGCGCGAAAAAATTTGCAATGTAAAAAGCGCCGTGAACGATAACGCGCGCAGGCTGCAAAAGGCTCGAATTAAAATAAACGCGCTTTTAACCAAGGAAGAAGAGCACCTTAAAAAACAAGCCGAAAGCTATCGCGCTTTGCAAGAAAAAAACGCGGACAAGCTAAATTTCGGCGATTTAAAAATCAACACTCTTTTTATCGACGAGGCGCATAACTATAAAAATTTGCCGCTGGATAGCAGTATGGGGCAAATTAAGGGGCTTAATACCGAAGGCAGCGAAAAGTGCGCCGACGTATATATAAAAACACGCACCGTACTAGACCAAAACGGCGGGCGCGGGCTTGTTTTTGCAACCGGCACGCCTATTACCAATTCCGTTGCCGACGTGTTCGTTATGCAAAAATATCTGGGCGAGGATATTTTATCCGACGCGGACGTAGCCGTTTTCGATAATTGGGCTGGCACTTTCGGCGAAATTACTCGCGATTACGAAATTGACGTCGATACCGAAAGCTATCGTTTAACCGCACGTTTTAATCGCTTTAATAACTTAGAACAGCTTTCTAAAACTTTAAATTTAATAACCGATTTTCACGTTTGCGAGCGCGACGGCTTGCCGCGGCTCGATCGCGTCGAAACGGTATTGGTTCAAAAAACGGAGGCGCAAAAGCAAATGCTTTCGGAAATATCCGAACGCGTCGAAAAAATTAGGGCGGGGCAGGTCGACAGAAAAACCGACAACTTGCTCAAAGTTACCACCGACGGGCGTAAAATCGCGCTTGACGTGCGGCTGGTCGGCAATAAAAACGTCGTTTGCGACGCGGGTGAGAAAATTCCCGCGTGCGCGCAAAAAATCGTAGAAGTAAGCAAAGCGTTCGAGGAAACTACACAGCTCGTTTTTTGCGATATCGGCACCCCGAAGGCGCATTTTAACGTTTACGACGAGCTTAAAAACAAGCTTATTTCCTTAGGTTTTTTGCCTAAAGAGATAGCTTTCGTGCATGACGGCAATACGGAACGCCAGCGCGAAAAAATATTCGACGCGGTAAACAGCGGCGTAATCAGGGTGCTTATAGGTTCCACTTTTAAGCTGGGCACGGGCGTTAACGTTCAGCGCAGGCTTATCGCCGTGCATCATCTAGACGTGCCTTGGCGCCCCAGCGACATGGTTCAGCGCGAAGGGCGGCTTATCCGTCAGGGCAATACTAACGAGAACGTTTACGTTTTCAGATACGTTACGCGCGGCAGTTTCGATGCGTACAGTTGGCAACTTTTAGAAAACAAGCAGCGTTTTATATCCGACCTTATGAGCGGCGTCGCGAAGGATTCCGACGATAGGCAGCTTGCCGATTCTGTTTTGAGTTACGCCGAAGTAAAAGCGCTTGCCGTAGGCAATCCGTTGGTTAAACGCCGCGTCGAAGCTTTTAACGAGCTTATGCGATATAAAACCTTAGCGCGCGAAAGCGACGCGAAGCGCAGAATTTTAAACGAGCAAGCAATAGAATTGCCCGCCGAAATTAACGCGCTAAAAGAAAGATTATCTTGCGTTCGGCAAGACGCGCGCGCTTACGAAAAAAATCCCGAAATAGGCGATAACGGGCTTATAGGCAGACTTATTTCGGACGCGATTGCCGAAAACACTCTCGGCAAAAACGAAAGTTTTATTTGCGAGGCTGGTGCTTTTAAGCTTTACGTGCCGGCGGGATTTAACAGGTTGCGCCCCTATTTGGTTGTATGCGGCAACGCTCGCTATACGGTGGATATTGTTACCCTCGGTTCGGGTGCTGCCATAAAAGTGCAAAACTTTTTGAAAAATTTGCGCGAATATTCTAAAGAGATTGCTTTGAATTTAGAAAAGCTTGAAATTCAAAAACGACAAATCGAAGAAGAACTCGCCGTAAAAGACGAATATGCTGATATTATAGAGCAGCTTACGGAAAAGCTTTCCGAAATAGATAAACAGCTAGGCATAGTTTAGCTGCATAAAAAAAGCTTAACGCGTTTTTTTGCGTTAAGTTTTTTTATGTATATTTATATCGTTCGTTTTTATGCTTTTTTTAAGGTTTTTTTAAGTTCTTCGCATGCGTGTTTAATTTCGGGTAGAAAGTCTAAATACCAAAGTTCCGTTTCTTCTAAATATCGGCGTTTGAAGTCTTCGCTTGCGGAAACTGCGCTTTGAACATTGTTAAGCCTGTCGAACCCTTTAACCACGAACGCTATTTTGTTGCTTTTTATGCCCGAAACGTACTCGCGCATATTGTATCCGGGGCGTTTAGTGAGCAGTTTAACAGCCTCTAAAACGCGTTCGCCGCCCAACCGTAAGATATCGCTTTCGGTTGCGGCGGTGTCTTCCAAAAGGTCATGAAAAAGCGCGGTTATTACGTAGTCGTCGTCGTATCCGCGTTTTTTTATTTCTGAAGCCACGGCTTTCGGGTGAATTATATACGGTTCGCCGCCCAGCCTTTTTTGCCCGTCGTGCATTTTTTCGGCATATAGTAAAGCTTTGTTTATTCTTTTTTCGTTTTCGTAAGATTTCATCGCGATATACTAAGCCGCTAAAGTCGTTTTTTAGGCGCGGCTTTTATGTTTGAAATTATATCAAAACGAAACGTTTAGGTCAACGAATTTAATTTACCAAAACGCAAATTGAGAAAAAAAGTGCCGCTATAGTTTGATTATTCGCTATTTCGGTTGTTTTTTAGTCTGTTTTGAGCGTGTATTGTTTTTTATGTGGAAAAGTCGATAAAAAAGCCGAGTTGTCCACAAAAGCGAGCAAAGTTATCCACAAATCGACTTTTTGCGGTGGATAACTTTTAAATTTTTTGCGAAAGCCTGCCGATGGGCGCGTTAATCGACTGTTTTAAAAAATGGGTTATCAACAATTTTAAGTGGAAAACTTTTTTATACGTTTAAGTCTGCGAAGTTTTGCTCATGCTCGCACAAAAATTTTAGCGAAGCCGAAAAAATCGTTTGCGCTATTTTTGTTTGATATTGTTCTGAGCAAAGCAAAGCTTCGTCTTCGGCGTTAGATAAAAATCCGCACTCGATGAGGCACGACGGGCAGTTCGCTTGTTTTAATACGAAATAATCGCCGAAAAGAACTTCAAGCGCGCGCGTGGCTTCGGGCATTGCGTTAAGTTCGGCTTGAACGGCAAGTGCAAAAAGTTTATCGCCTTCGTCGTAATAAAAGGTTTGCGCGCCGCGCCGCGAACTATCCGAATAATAGTTTTGGTGCACGGAAATAAACAGATCGGGATCGGCGTTTTTAATTATTTCGGCGCGTTTTTGCATATCGCGTTTTTTATAGCCTTTAACGGGTAAGCCGTAAAGCCCGCCCGAAAAAGTTCGCGTCATAACCACGTCAAATCCCGCGTTTTTAAAGGCTGTTTCTAAGCGTTTTGCTATTTCTAAATTAATTTCGCTTTCAAAAACGCCGGTGGTTCTGCCCGAAACGCCGCCATCTATTCCGCCGTGCCCCGCGTCTATTACCACGGTGTAAGCGAGTTTCGGAATAGCGTATGTATTTATAGTTTTAATAATTTCAAGTCCTAAAACGGCGAAAAATGCAATCGCTACTATTATTGCCGTCGCATGCTTTAAATTAAAATTTTTAAACATATTTCGGATTGTTAACTTAATACATTTTATTCGTTATAAAATATTTTTAGAAGTTTTTAAATTGTG
>CAZNKA010000001.1:5376-23481 GCA_964573495.1 uncultured Acidiphilium sp.
AATATATTTGACACTGTTAAACAAATGTTCTATAATTAATTAGAAATTAATTAATAGGAAATATGATTTTAACAATTCTTTAACATTTTTGCGATATAATGTGGTAAAAGGAATAAAAAAATGATTAAAATTTTACTTGCGGAAGACGATTCCGATTTAAACAAGCTCGTTTCGATGGCTTTGCGCGGGGCGGGGTACGAAGTTACTTCTTGCGAAGACGGAGCCGCGGCTCTTTCAAAATTCGAAAACGAAAAATTCGATTTATTGCTCACGGACGTGATGATGCCTAAAAAGGACGGATTCGCTCTTGCCGAAGAAGTGCGCTCGTTCGATAAAACCACGCCTATAATCTTTATGACGGCTAAAGACGACAAGCCTTCAAAAATGTTCGGCTATGCTTTGGGTATAGACGAATACGTAACGAAGCCGTTCGATATAGACGTTTTGCTCGCAAAAATAAAGGCTATACTTCGCCGTGCCGATATTCACGCCGCGAACGAGTTGAAAATAGGCAATTTTTATATGAACGGAGAGCAGCGTTCGGCTTCAATAAACGGCGAAGAAATTTCGCTTACCGTCCGCGAATTCGATATATTGTTTAAATTGCTTTCTTATCCGAAAAAAACTTTTACTCGGTCGGCTTTGATGGCAGAGTTTTGGGATTACGACAGTTCCGCCACCAGTCGCACGGTAGACGTCTATATGGCAAAACTGCGCGATAAAACCGCTTTAGCCGACGGATTTGAAATATTGACCGTTCACGGTTTCGGCTATAAGGCGGTGCTCAAATGAAAAACGATAAAAAAGCAAAAAGAAAAAATTCAAACGGAACGGCTATAAAATTAGGCGGCGCGGCGCTGTTTTTTATATCGATAGCTTTTGCCATACAGATAGCGGTACTCGTTTACGAGCGTATTCGTATTCGAACGGACGATAAAGCGCTTATCGCGGTGCTTTTGTTAATCGTAATATTGATTTTATCTACCGTTTGCGTCGTTATAGACTGGTTTAGGCGAAAAATAACTGTCGAGCGTCCTACGAACGATATATTAAACGCCACTCGCAAAATAGCGTCGGGCGATTTTAACGTTCGGCTCGATATAACCCGCGAATATTCTAAATATAACGAATACGATTTTATCAAAGAAAATTTGAACGCGATGGCGGCGGAGCTTAAAAAGAACGAGGTTTTGAAAATGGATTTTATATCCAACCTTTCGCACGAAATAAAAACGCCGCTTGCCGTAATTCAAAACGGCGCCGAGCTTTTAAAAAGTAAAACTCTTTCCGATATCGAGCGCGAAGAAATATCTCAAACGCTTATTTCCGCAAGCAAGCGCGTCGGCGGATTGGTAGGCAACGTGTTGAAGCTCAATAAGCTCGAAAATCAAGAGTTGCAAGAAAAAAAAGAGCGTTTTAATTTAACCGACGCGCTTTCGGATATAATTGCCGAATACGAAGCAAAAGCTCGGCAAAAGGGAGTAACTTTAGATTGCGATTTCGAAGATTTAACCGTTCTTTCTTCTAAAGAACTGCTTGAAATAGTGTGGAGTAATCTTTTGTCTAACGCCGTAAAATTTACGCCGGAAGGCGGGCAAGTAACCGTAACGCTTAAAAAACAGGGCGAAAACGCGCACGTAGTCGTTCGCGATACCGGAATAGGCATGTCGCCCGAGATCGGCGAAAGAATATTCGAAAAATTTTATCAGTGCGATTGTTCGCATAAGCAAGAAGGCAACGGTTTGGGGCTTGCTCTCGTAAAAAAAGTAATAGGCGTTTTAGGCGGAGAAATTTCCGTAAATAGCGAACTTGGCAAAGGTAGCGAATTTTCCGTTTTATTAACGGGATGTTCGTGCGAAGTCGCCGATTAAATTAAAAAAACAATAAAAAACATCAAAAAATAATAAAAAAGCGCGTTAGTAGCGCAGCCTACGGGAGAATAAATTATGAAAAACGAACAATTCAAATATACTTACAGCGCACCCACCGAGGAAGAACGCAAAGAAATAGAAAGCATTAAAAGGCAATACGAGCCGAAAAACGACGGGCAAAGCGGTTTGAAAAAATTAAAAGATTTAAACAAACAAGTTAAAGGTACCGCAAGCGCCGTCGGAATAATTTTCGGGGTTTCGGGCACTATCGTTTTCGGAACGGGGCTTTCGATGATTTTGGAATTAAGCAAGTCTGACGAAAAACTGCTTATCCCCGGAATAATTTTAGGCGTTATAGGCGCGGGAGTCGCGGCATTGGCTTATCCTTTTTATAAGGCGGCATTGAACGCCGGCAAAAAAAAGTACGGCGCCGAAATTTTGCGCTTGTCCGACGAGCTTTTGGGTAAAGACGAATAATTCGAATAAAAAAAATTTTAAATTTAAAATTTCGATTACAGAGCTTGACATTATTTCCTCGATTCGTATAATTATGATAAAGCATGCAATCGGGTAGCTCGGCTTTCCGATATCCGTGCGAAAAAAATCGCTTTAGCAGGGTGCTTTCATGTCAAACTTAAGTGCCAAGGCAAAATCTGAAAAAGCGTCGTTTTTAAACGACGTAAACCGTATCCCCGATTACGACGGAGTGTTTAGGGACAGTGCGAAAAAAGGCGGTAACGGCAGAGGCGTTTTGTTCGGCTTTATAAAACCGAACTTGGGCAGAGTTTTCGTCTCTTTGATTTTTGATTTTATTAAAAATCTACCCGTTTACTTAGTGCCCATTTTAACGTCTGCTATAATCGACGAAGTTGCGTCGGGCGATATAAACGCGCATAGGCTTATCGTTTACGCGATTATAATGGTCGTTTCGATTTTGCAGAACGTTTTAACTCACGTCGTGTACGCGCGCATAACGGACGGCATATTGCGAACGACCGGGGCAGGCGTCAGAGATACCGTCGTAAGGAAGCTTCAACGGCTTTCCATAACTTATCACAGAGAAATCGAAAGCGGAAAACTTCAATCAAAATTCATGCGCGATACCGAGTGTGTGGATCAATACCTGCGAATGCTTTTTTATTCGTTTATTCCCGCATTGTTTTCGCTTGCCATAAATACGGGAATAACGCTTTATAAAAGTCCGCTGGTCGCGCTGTTTTTCGTTCTCGTCGTGCCTACCAACGTGATTTTGGTAAGAATTTTCAGAAAGCCCATAGCAAAAAGCTATCGCGAGCTTCGTCAGAATAACGAAATTTTATCTTCTAAGCTCACGCAAATGCTCGAAATGATTCAGATAACCAAAGCTCACGGGCTTGAAAACGAAGAAATCGAAAAATTAGAATCCGATATTAAAAAAGTTGCCAAAAGCGGACTTGCCGCCGATAAAGCGGGGGCGTATTTCGGTTCTTGGTCGTGGGTTATAGCGCAACTTTTCAACGCGTTGTGTTTGTTTTTCAGCGTGGCTATGGCTTTGAAAGGGGTTGCCGGGTTTACCGCGGGTTCTATAATGCTTTATCAGTCGTTGTTTTCGCAAATAAACGGCAACGTGCAAAGCGTGATAAACGCTTTTCCGCAAATGGCTTCGGGCAAGGAAGCACTGCGTTCTCTTTCCGAAATAATGGATAGCGACGATATCGAAAACTCGTCGGGAAAGCGGAAGCTTGCTTGGATTAAGGGCGACGTCGAATTTGACCGCGTTTGTTACCGATACCCCGATAAAAACGAAGACATGATTAAAGATTTTTGTCTTAACGTTCGCGCGGGCGAATGTATTGCCGTCGTTGGTTCGTCGGGTTCCGGTAAATCGACTATAATGAATATGATAATCGGCTTTTTAAAGCCCACCGCGGGTACCGTTAAAATAGACGGACAAAATATTTGCGATCTTGATTTATCGGCTTATCGCGCTTACTTATCCGTTGTTCCGCAAAGCAGCGTTTTATTCGAAGGTTCTATTCGAGAAAATATAACTTACGGGCTAAAGCGTTATTCCGAAGACGACTTAAAAAATGCGGTAGAACGCGCAGACGTAGAAGAATTCGTTAAAAATTTGCCTCAGGGGCTCGATACGAACGTCGGCGAACACGGCGGAAAGCTTTCCGGCGGACAAAAGCAACGAATAGCAATAGCTCGCGCGCTCATTCGCGATCCGCGTATTCTTATTCTGGACGAGGCTACTTCCGCGTTGGATAACGTTTCGGAATATCACGTGCAGCGTGCGATAGAAAGCGTTATTAAAGGGAGAACCACCTTCATAGTCGCCCATAGGCTTTCTACTATACGTTCGGCGGACAGAATAGTTTGCATGGAAAACGGAAAAATCGTGGAGATAGGGACTTACGAAGAACTTATGGCTTTGAAAGGTAAATTTTACGAATTAAAATGCTTGTCCGAATTCGAAGCCGAAAGCCCTCTTGGCGAAAACTAAAAACTAGTTAAACATAAATTAATTACGGAAAATAAAACGGCGAAGCGAAAAACGTTTCTCCGTTTTTTATATAAGTTTTTGGTTGTAATAAACCGGCAGTATTCTTAACTTATGGAAAAAGTTGCTCAGTTGAATTGAGCTGCCGATAACAGAAAGAAATTAAACTATAGAACAAAATTTTTACAAACGTAAAGAAAAGACGATTGCAACGGTCTTAAATAGACTTGACAATCGTCTTTTATTTTGCTATACTGAAATCGTACGAAAATTAGACTTTTTCGGGTAGCCGTCTTTTGGCGGACGTTAGGGCTTTTTGCCCCGAGGAATATTATGATTGAAGAAGTTATAAGCGAAATTTTGGCTGCCGAAAACATGGCGGAAAAAATTAAAAACGATGCGGAAAAAACGGCGTCAGACGAACTTTTAAACGCCGAAAAACGCGCGCAAGACGTAAAAAACGCCACTAGCGCCCGCGTAAAAGCTCGAAAAATAAAACGTTCGGAGCTTGCTGCGCAAAAAGCAAACGAAGAATACGAAAAAATTATCGAACAAAGCCGAAGCGAAGCTCAAATTTTGGTTCAGGAATTCGCCGACGCGGCGCAAAAATCGGGCGAACGAATTTATCGGAGAATTTTAAATGGCGATTGCTAAAATGCTTAAAATGAAGCTCGTCGGCGTTGCGGACGAGCAAGACGCGCTTTTAAACGCGTTGCATAAAACGGGCGCGGTAGAGCTTAAAGAATGCGAGCCTATGTTCGAAGGCAAAAAAGTGCCGTCGGACGCGGGCGAGGTTTCTGCCAAGCGCGATAAGTGCGAACGAGCTTTGAATTCCATAATTCGTTTTGCCAAAAAGGGCGGGGCTGAAATTACAGAGGACGGTTTTGCCGTTCCGTACGAAAGTTTTATGAAAATTTCCGAGCGTGAAAACGAGCTTATTGCCGTTGCCGATAAAGCGCTCGATTTGCAAGACGAATTTAACGCGATCGGTGCGAAAATAATCGCTTTAAAAAACGAAAAAACGGGTTACGAAACCTATCTTCCGCTGAAAAGCAAGTTTTCCGATTATAAAAACACTTTAAAATCTCGCTCTAAAGTCGGCATTTTGGACGGGCGCGGCTACAACAAGCTTATGCAAGCGCTCGAAGCCGATAACGCTCCGCATCTAGCGGTTTTTAAAGAAGGCGAAAGCGGAAGTTCCGTCGTTTCGCTCGTTTATCACGTCGACGACGAAAAAGAATGCGAAAAGCTTTTAAGTTCGGTGGGTTTTTGCGCTTGCTCTTATTCGGGCGATTATACCGCGGAGCAAAAAATATCAAGCTTAAACGCAGAAATTTCAGTCGCCCTCGAAGAAGAAAAGGCGGCAGCCGCTTCGCTTTGTGCGTTGAGCGAAAAAACGCGCGATTTAAAAATCTTATCCGATTACTATCGGTTCTGTGAAGAAAAATTAAATTCGGCAAACGGATTTTTGCGCACGGAAACGACGTTTTTATTGGAAGCCTACGTTCCCGAGGAGCGTAAAGACGAAGTTCTGAGCGCGGTAAACGAAGTAACGCGCGCTTGTTACACCGAATTTCGCGAACTTACGGAAGACGAATTCGCGCCTACGCTTATGCGCAACAAAAAAGTCGCAAGTCAGTTCGAATTCGTTACCAATCTTTATTCCGCGCCCAAGTATTTATCGTTAGATCCTAACGGCGTTATGGGATTTTTCTTCGCCGTGTTTTTGGGATTTATCAACGCTGACGTCGGGTACGGATTGCTTATGATAATCGGCGGATTTTTATTCGCTGCGAAACAAAAGCGTTCCGATTCTTCTATGGCTAAACTCGCGAGAGTTTTGGCGTACAGCGGATTTTTCACGGTGCTTTTCGGCGTTTTGGTCGATAGCGTTTTCGGAATTCCGCTAATGAGAAATTTAGGTTGGATATCTAAGCCGTTTTTGCCCGATCCCATAAGCGATTTTTCGTCGCTCGCCGGGATAGAAGTGCCCACTATGCTTTTAATAAGCTTAGGAATGGGTGTCGTTCACATAATGGTAGGGCTGTTTTTGGCGGCTTTGGTGCATTTTAAGCACGGCAGAGTGTGGGACGGCATTTTTGACGGAATCGTTTGGGATATTATGCTCGCGGGGCTTATAGTCGCCGTGCTCGGAATGATAGGCGTTTTAAGCCAAACGGCGGTTTTGGCGGGCGCGATAGCCGCGATTGCCGCAGTAGTCGTCGGCGCGCTTACCGCGGGAAGGCATCAACGCGGATTCGGTAAGTTTACCAAAGGATTCGGCGCGCTTTACGGGCTTATAAATTATCTTTCGGATATTTTAAGCTACGCCAGACTTTACGGTTTAATGCTTTCGGGCGCGCAAATCGCGTCTATAGTTTCTAACAGTTTGGCGTTGCCTATGCTTTCGTCGCCGGGCGGCGTGGGCGGAATTATTGCTTGCGCGCTTATAATGCTGGCGGGGCACGCCTTCAATATAGCAATGGGGCTTTTGGGGGCGTTCATTCACGACGCCAGGTTGCAATACGTCGAATTTTTCTCGCGCTTTTACGAAGGCGACGGCGAATTGTTTACGCCGATGGGTAGTAAATTTTCGCATTTATATCTCGAATAATTTTTTGCGCGCGGCATTATCGCTTAACGTGAAAGCCCGCCTATAGGTCGATTAACGCGAGTTTCGCTAAAAAACACATTAAAACGAAACGAAGAAAAAAAGGTTTTTTCGTTCGCCTCGGATTTAGTAATTCTAAACTACGGCGAGCTAAAAATAAATAAAACGAAAATAAAAAAGGGGCGTAAACGCCTCGGAGGAAAAAATTATGACAGGAACTGTTATAGCAATTTTAAGCTTAGCGCTTTGCATGATATGCTGCGGTATCGGCAGCGCGATCGGGCTTTATAAAGCCGGTTCTGCTGCGGCGGGCGCTATTGCCGACGACGAAAAGAAGTTTTCGAAAGTTTTCGTAATAGCCGTTTTGCCCGCAACGCAAGGTTTATACGGCTTCGTTATCACCATTATCGGTTTGGGTAGCGTAAGCATGGGTATGGAAGTAAGCCAAGGCCTTGCCGTTTTAGGCGCGACGTTGCCTATGACGATTGTGGGTATGGCTTCCGCTATATTTCAAGGGTTAACTTCTGTAAGCTCTATAATGTCCATTGCCAAAAACGAAAACGCAGGCGCGAAGATGATGCTTTTCCCCGCAATGGTCGAAACCTACGCGATTTTGGCACTCGTTATAACCATAATGCTTTTGGGAACTATCGGCTAAGCGGTTGTCTAATCGTTGCCGAAAAACTTTTTTACAGCGAACGTTTTTTTAGGCGAATTAAGCCTGAAATCGCTCGCAAACAATCATCGAATTAATATCGAAATGAACGAAAAAGACGCAATAATACAAAAAATAATATCCGATGCGCAAGATAAAGCAGAGCACGTAACGTCGGGCGCGGCTTCTAAAGCGCAAGCGATTTGGGCTGCGGCTCAAAGCGAAAGCGAGCGCGTTTTAATAGAATGCGAGCGCGAATGCGACGTAGCCGAAGCCGAACTTATAGAGCGTAAAAAAACGCTCGCGCGGCTCGAAGGTCGCAAAATAATGCTCGAAGCAAAGCAAAACGCCGTTAGCAAGGCGTTCGACCGCGCTTTGGAACTTCTTTGCAAAACGTCGGGTGAAGACTATTTGAAATATATTGCCGTGCGTGCCGAAAAATACGCGCAAAGCGGCGATTGTCTCGTTTTGTCGAAAAATGCGCCTATTAGCCGCGAAGACGTAGAAAAACTCGAAGTCGTCGCGCAAAAAGGTTTAAAAGTTGCTAAAACCGGCGATTTTAAGGGCGGCGTTATAATTTGCGGCAAAATAAGCGATTGCGATTTTACTTTCGAATCCGTCGTAAAAGCTTATGCCGACGAGCGTTCGGGCGAAGTCGCGCGCGAAATTTTTAACGGAAATGAGTAGTATGCAAAATAAAAATCCAACCTTTATAGCCGCGCTTTGCAGAGCCAACGAAACGAAGCTCGTAGGGGCGGCTCGCTTCAAACGCATGGCAGAATGCGCCTCGCTCGAAGAGGCTCTGACCGTTTTGGGCGAAAGCGGTTTCGGCGGCGAAAATTCCGCTGCGGAAGGCTACGAACGCATGATAGCCGCCGAAAAAAAGTCTTTTATTTCCTTTATAAAAGAAAACTCGCCCGACGCGGCGTGCAAAGCACATTTTTTAATTCCTTACGATTTTAAAAACGCCGAAGCGTTGGTAAAAAGTACTTTTTTAGGGCTTAATCCCGAAAAATATCTTTGCGAAGAAGGCGCGTTCGGTATAAGCGAGCTGATGAATTATATCGTAGACGGCAAAGATTGCGGACTTTACGACGAATTAAAGAGCGCCGTCGATTTTGCGAAAGACGGCTTAAAAAAAGGCGAGGCAAGCGGAGCGAAAATCAACGCTTTCTTCGTAAAAAAGAAGTTCGAATGTTTAACTAGACTTTCGAAACATTCCTTTTTTAGAGATATAATCGAACGCGAAGTAACTGCGGCGAATATATCGGCATGCCTTCGCTCGAACAGCATCGAGCAAGTAAACGATATGCTTATAAGCGTAAAAAACGGCAAAAAAACAATAACGCTTACGCCAAAGCAGGTTAAAGCTTTGGTCGAAAAAAACGCGATCGATTTAAAAAAGGCGTTTGAAACGAGCGAATATAAAGGCTTAGCTACTTTAGCTCTTGAAAAAAGCGTTGCCGGGCTTCCGCTAATCGAATTGGAGCGCGAAGCAAACGGCTTCGGCGCGACGTTTTTAGACGGCGAAAAATATACCGAGCTTTCGGGCGAATTCGTATTTTCGCACTATTGCTATAAACGCAAAAACGAACTTTATTGCGCGGAATTGTGCCTAACGGCGAAGGCAAACGGCGTTACTTCGGAAGAAATAATCAAACGACTTATAGCCGTTTAAAAACATCGCTATAAAAACCGCAAAAAATCGAAAAGCCTGCCTATAGGTCGATTAACGGCATATTCGCAAAAAAACGCAAAACTTTTGCGCTTGGTCGGCTTAAAAATCGGCAAGGCGGCGCGTAGGAGAAAAGCATGAACGGAAAAATGGCAATACTCGGAGACGGCGACAGTGTGCTCGCCTTTAAATCCGGCGGGGTAGACGCGTATTACGCCCAAACGCGTGAAAAAGCGAAAGACGTTTTGCGCGAATTGGCTAAAGAATACTCCGTTATATTCATAACCGAAAATCTGGCGGTCGAAACGGACGACTTGCTTAAAAAATTCGAAAAAACCCCTTATCCGATAATTCTTCCGGTGCCTTCGGGCGGCGAAAGCAACGGCTATGCCACGGGTAAGCTTAAAGAGCGCATGGAAAAGGCGCTCGGCGTAGACATATTGTTTAACAAAGAGGAAAAATAAATGCAACAAACGCAAATTACTCCGAATATCGGAAGAATTATCAAGGTTGCCGGGCCGCTGATCGTGGCTGAAAACATGGCGGACTGCAAGATGTTCGACGTGGTAAAGGTCGGCGAAAAATCGCTTATCGGCGAAATAATCGAATTACGCGGCGACAAAGCTTCCATTCAGGTTTACGAAGAAACTTCGTTACTTGCCGTCGGCGATAAAGTAGTGACCACGGGCGAACCGCTTTCCGTAGAGCTTGCCCCCGGTCTTATCGAAGGTATATTCGACGGAATTCAGCGTCCGCTTGCCGAAATGGTTAAGCTTTACGGCGACAGAATAAGTCGCGGAATAGTCGTTAACAATTTAGACCGCTCGAAAAAATGGGCGTTTACGGCTACAGCTTCCGTCGGCGACGACGTTTTACCCGGCGACGAACTGGGCTTCGTGAACGAAACGCCGGTCGTAAGGCATAAAATAATGGTTCCTTTCGGCGTGAGCGGTAAAATAAAAAGCATAAAATCGGGCGATTTTACGATAACCGAAGTTATAGCCGTTATTGCGGGTGAAAATGGCGAAAATTCCGTTTCGATGCTAAGAAAATGGCCGGTTAGAAAACCCCGCCCGTACGTCGAAAAAATGCCGCCTTCCATGCCTATGGTAACGGGGCAGCGCGTTATCGATACGTTGTTTCCCGTTGCTAAAGGCGGATGCGCCGCCGTTCCCGGTCCGTTCGGGAGCGGTAAAACGGTCGTTCAGCATCAGCTCGCGAAGTGGGCTGACGCCGAAATCATAGTTTACGTAGGTTGCGGCGAACGCGGCAACGAAATGACTGACGTTTTGAACGAATTCCCCGAACTTAAAGATCCTAAATCGGGTGAACCGCTTATGAAACGCACCGTGCTCATCGCGAACACTTCGGATATGCCGGTTGCCGCGCGCGAAGCTTCTATTTATACGGGCATAACCATAGCCGAATATTTTAGGGATATGGGTTATAACGTCGCGATAATGGCGGATTCGACTTCTCGTTGGGCTGAAGCTCTGCGCGAAATGAGCGGAAGGCTCGAAGAAATGCCGGGCGACGAAGGCTATCCCGCGTATTTATCTTCGCGCTTAGCCGAATTTTACGAACGCGCCGGAATAGTTAAAGTTTTAGGAAAATCCGACGAAACGGGTTCGATAACCGCGATAGGCGCGGTTTCGCCCCCGGGCGGCGACCTTTCGGAACCGGTATCTCAAGCCACTTTAAGAATAGTAAAGGTATTCTGGGGACTTTCGGCGTCGCTTGCGTATAAGCGGCACTTCCCTGCAATCGATTGGCTTATAAGTTATTCGCTCTACGGCGACAGATTGGGCGATTGGTTTAAAGAAAACGTCGCGCCCGATTACGTCGAATTGCGCGCGTTTATGATGAAAATTTTGCAAGAGGAAGCCGAGCTTGACGAAATCGTAAGACTCGTCGGCATAGACGCCCTTTCTTATAAAGACAGAATGACCATGGAAACGGCAAAAATCATTCGCGAAGATTATTTGCATCAAAACGCTTTTCACGAAACGGATACTTACACTTCGCTTCAAAAGCAGTATAAAATGCTTAAACTTATTCACGAATTTTACGTTTTGGGCAACGCCGCCGTCGATAACTACGCCGAGCTGGACGATATCTTAAACAGCGCGGCTAAAGAAAAAATCGGTAGGGCGAAATACGTTCCGGAAAGCGAGCTTTCTTCGCTAGACGAGCTTTTGCGCGATATGACGGCAGAGCTTAAAAAAATTGCACGTACGGGTGAAGCCGATGTATAAAGAATATAAAACCATTAAAGAAGTAGTAGGTCCGTTAATGCTCGTCGAGGGGGTTGAGGGCGTAGGTTATAACGAACTCGTAGAAATTACGCAAAAAAACGGCGAAGTTCGTAAAGGCAAAGTTCTCGAAGTGAAAGACGACAAAGCCGTCGTTCAGCTTTTCGAAAGTTCGCAAGGGTTAAAAATCAGCGACGCGAAAGCCAAGTTTTTAGGTAAAAGCATAGAGCTTGCCGTCTCGCCCGATATGTTGGGCAGGGTATTCGACGGATTGGGCAACCCGCGCGACGGCGGCGCACCCGTTATCGCCGATATGCACTTAGACGTAAACGGCGAACCCATAAATCCCGCCGCTCGCGATTATCCCAACGAATTCATTCAAACGGGAATATCCGCGATAGACGGATTAAACACGCTCGTTCGCGGGCAGAAATTGCCCGTTTTCAGTATGAGCGGACTTCCGCACGCGGAGCTAGCCGCGCAAATCGCGCGTCAGGCGGTCGTTAAAAACAGCGACGCGCCCTTTGCCGTGGTTTTCGCCGCGATAGGTATTACTTACGAAGAAGCCGAATACTTCATAAACGATTTCAGAAAAACCGGCGCGATAGAACGTACCGTTTTGTTTACCAATCTTGCAAGCGACCCCGCGGTCGAGCGTATATCCACGCCGCGAATGGCTCTTACCTGCGCCGAATATTTGGCGTTCGAGTTAGGCATGCACGTTTTGGTTATCATGACGGATATAACCAACTATGCAGAGGCATTGCGCGAAGTTTCGGCTGCCCGCAAAGAAGTTCCCGGCAGACGCGGCTATCCCGGATATTTGTATACCGACTTAGCGTCTTTATACGAGCGCGCCGGCAGAATTAAGGGTAAAAAAGGTTCCATAACGCAAATCCCTGTGCTTACAATGCCCGAAGACGATAAAACGCACCCCATCCCGGACCTTACCGGGTATATAACCGAAGGTCAAATAATACTTTCGCGCGAGTTGTATAAAAAGAATATAATTCCGCCTATAGACGTGCTTCCTTCTCTTTCGCGTTTAAAGGACAAGGGTATAGGCGACGGAAAAACCCGTGAAGATCACGCCGATACGATGAACCAGCTTTTCGCGGCGTACGCTCACGGTAAAGAAAGCAAGGAGCTAGCCGCCATTTTGGGCGATTCCGCCCTTACTCAAACGGATAAACTTTACGCCGCTTTTGCCGAAGAATTCGAAAAAACTTACGTTTCGCAAGGTTTTTCGGCAAATCGTTCGATAGAAGAAACGCTGAATTTGGGTTGGAAACTGCTTTCTATGCTTCCGCGCGCGGAACTTAAACGTATAAAAGAAAAATATTTGGATAAATATATGCCTCAGGTTTAAATTCGGGCATAAATAGGTCGATTGTTTACTAATAAACCGAAAATATTACTCTGATAAATAAGCGCGAAAAAGCGCAAAAAGGTTCAAATGGCAAGAATTAACGTAAACCCCACCAGAATGGAGTTAAAAAAATTAAAAGCCAGGCTAAAAACCGCAACGCGCGGGCATAAGCTTTTAAAAGATAAGTCCGACGAAATGATTCGCCGCTTTTCGATATTGTTAAAGCGCAACAAGGCTTTGCGCGACGAGGTCGAACGCGAACTTTCTTCGGTGTTAAAGCAATTCGCTATGGCAAAGGCGTTAACTTCGCCTTCGGATATAGAAAATGCTTTCATGATGCCCGCCTCCTCGCTGGAATTGTGCTTGGAAACAACTTCGATTATGAACGTAAGCGTGCCTAAAATAACCGTAAGCGAAAAAACGGAAGGCGAGCTTTATCCTTACGCGTTTACGGGAATTACGAGCGAGGCGGATTATTCCGTTCGTCAAATAAGCGGAGTGTTAAAGCGGCTTGTCGAGCTTGCCGAAGTAGAAAAGCAAGTGGCTATGCTCGCCGACGAAATCGAAAAAAATAAACGCCGCGTAAACGCTTTGGAATACGTTATGATTCCTCAGCTCGAAGAAACCATCGCGTATATATCTTCTAAGCTCGACGAAAACGAGCGCGCCGCCACGACCAGGCTTATGAAAGTTAAAGCAATGCTCGCGGATAGGGCGTAATTTAATTTTAAATAAAAACCGCCGTTTTTTCTCGGCGGTTTTTGTGTGCGAAAAATTAAAAAGTGCGGCTATAAGACCGTTATCGGCACTTTTATTCGGTTTTGCTTTTTGCTTTTTTCGAAAAACTTAAGAACGAAAACGGATAAAAACGCTGTTATTGCATAGCTGAAAATCGCGAACGCAAACGCCGGCTTATGTGATTTTTTTTATTGGGAGTGCTCGCGCAAAAGATTTAAAAACCATTAAACCTCCGAAATAACTTTACTTAATCGAAAAAATATTATATAATTTAACTATGAAAGAAAATATGAAAGAAAAAAAAGAACAAATCAAATTTAATAATTCGCTGCTCAGCGGTGCGGACGGCGGAACGGCTTTTACCGCCGTTTCAATAGTTTCGTTAATGGTTTCGCTAGTGTATTCCTTTGCGGTCGTTGCCGCGGGCGACGGCGGAACGGCTTTTTCGCAAAGCAAATTCGGCACGTTTTTATCTTATTTTTTATCCTCGTTCGGGCTGATTTTATCGGTTGCTTACATAACGATAAAAGGCAAATTTTCGATTAAAAGCGTTTGCCGAATAAACGCGTTCGAAGGTAAATACGTGTGGCTAAGTTTGCTCGTGGCGTTCGGCGCGTTGTTCGGTTTATCCTGGCTGAACACCGCGTTTATCGACCTATTGGGGCACTTCGGTTACACGGCGAGCGTCCCGAATATTCCTAAAGACGGATTTTTCGATTTCGTTTTATGTGTAATTTTTATATGCGCGTTGCCCGCTGTTTTCGAAGAAATTATGTTTCGCGGATTTATATTATCCGCGACAAAACGGCTTGGCACATGTTTTGCGGTAATAACGGGCGGCGTGCTTTTTTCGCTTTTTCATAAAAACCCGGCGCAAACGCCGTATCAGTTCGTAACGGGCGCTCTTTTTTGTTTGCTTGCGATAAAAAGCGGCTCGATTATTCCTTCCGTTTTGGTGCACTTTATAAACAATTTATACATAATCGTTTTATATTTTGTTGCGCCGTCGGATTTTGCTTTTCCCGCATGGCTTGAAATTTCTTTAGGAATAATAGCGATTTGCGCGCTTGTTTTTTCGGTTTACTACCTTATAAAAAAATGCGATCAGCCCGAAGTCGAGCAAAAAATTACGCAAAAGTATTTAGAAATTTTCGATAAAACCGAGCAACGTAAACAATTTTTCATATTCGCGTCGGGCGGAATCGTTCTCTGCGCCGCAATATGGTTTATGGGTTTAATTCCGCAATAATAAACGCGATAAAAGGCAAAAGATTCGTATGTTTAAGGTAAATATAGTTGCCGTGGGCAAGATTAAAGATAAATTTTATATAGAAGCGGTAAACGAATATAGAAAACGGCTGTCGCGCTTTTGCGAGCTCAGTATTATCGAGTGTAAAGAAGAAAGTTTAGATAACCAAGACGCCGCCGTGGTTTTAAAAAAAGAAAGCGACGAAATTTTGCCCTTGCTGAAAGGCAGGGTGATAGCCGCGTGTATCGAGGGTAAAAGCTGCTCTTCCGAGCAGTTTGCGAAAAAAATAGCGCGCGCGAAAGACGAAGTAGGCGAAATTACTTTCGTTATAGGTTCCTCGTGCGGGCTTGCTGACTGCGTTAAAAATCGAGCGGACGAAAAGTTGTCTTTTTCGGAAATGACGTTCCCGCATATGTTGTTTCGCGTTATGCTGGTCGAGCAAGTTTATAGGGCGTTTATGATAAACGGCGGGGGCAAATATCACAAATGAACGGGCTTATTCAATCTAAAAAGCAACTCGAAAAATTGAAAAAATTTGAAGAAAAACAGCGCGAAACCGACGAGTTTTTTATGAAAAGCGCGCTTTTGCAAGCCGAACTCGCGCTTAGCGAAGGCGAAATACCCGTGGGCGCGGTCATCGTTAAAAACGGCGAAATAATAGCTAGCGGCAAGAACGAAAAAGAGCAAAAAAACTGCGCGGTTTATCACGCCGAAATCAATGCCATAATATCCGCGAGCGAAAAACTCGGGTGGCGGCTCGAAGATTGCGAAATGTACGTTACCCTTCAGCCTTGCGTAATGTGCGCGGGGGCGATAGTTTCGTCGCGCATAAAAAGGGTGATTTACGGCGCGACTGAAATTAAATCTGGTTGCTTTGGTGACAGTGAAAGCAGTTCCGCGCAAAACGTTTTTTTAAGCAGCGGGCTTAATTTTAAAACGCAAAGCGCGGGCGGGATTTTAGAAGAAGAGTGCTCCGCTCTGCTTAAAAAATTTTTCGCGGCAAAAAGAAATAACGGTTAAGCCGAAAATTTTTTTTGTGGCAAAGCTTTTATAAAAGAAAGAACGATAAAAAAGTACAAAAAAAATAAAAAAGAAAAAATAAAAGTACAAAAAAAGTTTACGGGGCTTTTTTAGTTGACGGAAGAGTAAATTTTTATTATCATGGTAATGCTCTGTTTAATCGCGAGTAAAATTTGCGTAAAAGCACGATTTTTTCGGCTAAAAAATTAAGCGAAGGGGATCGCCGAAAGATTTTGCGAAAAGTTTGGCGTAACGGAGATTAACATCGGAAAAAACGTCTATGGCGTTAAAAAATAACATTTAATAACGGCGGAGGTCCATATGATTACACACAGCACGGAGATTAAGCTTTTTTCGGGCAATTCCAACAAGCCGCTCGCGGAGGCAATAGCGCGCGAGCTTAACTTAGAGCTAAGCAAAATAGAGGTCGGTCATTTTTCCGACGGCGAAACCAGCGTGCATATCGGCGAAACGGTAAGAGGTCGCGACGTATTTATAATTCAGTCTACGTCTTGCCCCGTTAACGAAAATCTTATGGAGCTTCTCGTTTGCATCGACGCGCTCCGCCGCGCCAGCGCAGGCAGAATAACCGCGGTAATTCCTTACTTCGGTTACGCCCGTCAAGACAGAAAGGCTCGCCCGCGCGATCCCATCACGGCTAAGCTCGTTGCCGACATAATAACTTCCGCCGGTGCGGACAGAATACTTACCATAGACCTTCACGCCGCTCAAATCCAAGGGTTTTTCGATATTCCCGTCGACCATTTGGAAGGCGGACCTATCCTTTATAAACACTTCAAGAGCATGGTCAGCGAAGATTTCGTGGTCGTTTCGCCGGACGTAGGCAGCGTTTCGCGTGCTCGTAACGTAGCCAGTAAGCTTAATTGCCCCATGGCAATAATCGATAAACGCAGACCTAAAGCAAATCAAGTTGAAATAATGAACATTATCGGCGACGTAAAGGATAAAACCTGCTTGCTCGTTGACGATATGATAGATACCGCCGGCACTATTTGCCAAGGCGCCGAAGCCTTGGCTAAAAACGGAGCCAAGAAAATTTACGCTTGCTGCACGCATGCCGTTTTATCCGGCCCCGCGATAGATCGTCTTACGGCTGCTCCCATCGATAAAATCGTAACGCTCGATACCATAAATCAACCCGAAGAACACAAAATCGATAAACTCGAAGTTCTTTCGGTTGCCAAGCTTTTGGCTAAAGCCATCGAAAATATTTATCTCGATAAGAAGATGAGCGAAATTTACGACTAATCGTCGCGTTTCGATACAAAAACAAAAGAATAAACGATGATGAAGGGCGTTTTTATAATGCCCTTTACTATTACGAAACACTTTATTATTACGGAATATTTATTGCGGGGTATTATATGAAAATAATATTCGGGTTGGGCAATCCGGGCGCGGAATATGCGAAAAACTATCACAATTTGGGTTTTATGGTTTTGGATCGCGTTGCCGAAGTTTTGGGTTGCGATATAATTAAAAAGGGCAAAAAAAGCGTTTACGGCGAATTGAACGTAAACGGCGAAAGAGTTTTACTTGTTAAGCCGCTTACTTTTATGAATTCCAGCGGCGAATGCGTAAGCGAATACGTAAACTTTTATAAATGCGATTTAAGCGACGTTTTGGTTATATACGACGATATCGATATAGATAAAGGCGCTATAAGATACAAACCGCGCGGACTTGCGGGCACTCATAACGGAATGCGCAGTATCACTAAGCTTGTAGGTTCGCAAGATTTCCCGCGGCTTCGAATAGGCGCGAAAAACACTAATCCCGAAATACCGCTTATTAATTACGTGCTTATGAATATTCCCAAAGCGGATATGGAAATTATAGCCCCCGCTTTGCAAAGGGCGCAGGATTGCGTGCGCGCGTTTATAAACGGTATGCCGTCCGACGAACTTATGTGCGAGTTTAACAGAAGGTAAAAAAAGTTTTTTTAGCTGCTTATAGTTTTAAAAAGCCGCCTATAGGTCGATTATCGGCATATTCGCGCAAATTTTAACGCTTAAAACTTGAAATATGTTAAGCAAATATATACAACTTGAAAACTTGGGCGACGATCTGTATTCGCTCAAAAAAAACGTCCGCGGCGGGGGTCCCCTCCCCGCCTTTCGGGGACCATTTTTCGCATAAATGCAATTTGCCGCCACCGC
>CAZNKA010000002.1:0-6979 GCA_964573495.1 uncultured Acidiphilium sp.
ATTCGCCCGAACTTAAATTTTATTCGAACCGCGTAAAAATGGACGAAAATCTTAATACGAGCGTAAAAAATCTTTATTGCTTGGGTGATTCCAGCGGTTGGACGCGCGGGCTTATGATGGCTTCGGTCATGGGTGTTTATATGGGCAGAAAACTTCTTGAAAAATACGGTTTAACCGTAAAAGCATAACAACGCAAAAAAGAATATTTGCAAAAAATTCGCTCGATTAAATGTCTGGCGGATTTTTTAATACCGATTTCGCGATTTTGTTTATTCTAAAATATTAGCGATTCATTGTATAACTGCAAAAAATCAGCCCATAATATTCCTTGACGATTGGAGATATTATGCGTTTGAAATTTAAAAAACTTACATTATTAATTGCCGTAGCTATCGTTTTTTGCGGTTTTTTACCCATAAATAGTGTAAAAGCCGCTCAAAACGAGGTTTTTTTAGGCGGTTTTCCGCTAGGTTTCGATTTAGAAGGCGAAGGGGCGCACGTCGTAGGGCTTGCCGAAGTAGTAGGGGCTGAAGATATATTTTTACCGGCAAAAAACGCGGGCGTAAAAGTCGGCGATATTATTTTATCGCTCGACGGTAAAAAAATTACGGTTGCTTCAGATATTGACGAAGTTTTGTCCGCATACGACGGCGGCGGATTGGTTACAGAACTGCTTTCAGACGGAAAAAAACGAATTTGCAATATATATCCTGCAAAAGATATTAGCGGAAAATATAAAATCGGAGTTCTTGTGAGGGATTATTTATCCGGGTTAGGCACCGTAACTTTTATTGAAAACGACGGCAAATTTTATTCGTTGGGGCACGCCATAACCGACGAGTATAATAATTTGCTAAAAGTCAGCGGCGGTTATTGCTATAAATGTGTTATTCGCGGCGTTGAAAAAGGCGAAAGAGGTAAAGCGGGCGAGCTCAAAGGCGATATTTTGCGCAACGATAGATTAGGCGTAGTTACAAAAAATTCCGCAATCGGATTAGTAGGAGAATTTAGCGATAAAAACACGTACGTATCGAGGCCAAGGCTTATTATCGACGATCCGCAAATCGGTTCCGCAGAAATTTATACGACGATTTTAGGCGAACAACCCGAAGTTTATACGATAAGTATCGTTAAAGTGGATAAAAACGATAAAAATAATAAAAATATGGTTATTAAAATTACCGACGAACGACTTATAGCCGCGGCTGGCGGTATAGTTCAGGGAATGAGCGGAAGCCCTATCGTTCAAAACGGAAAATTGGTAGGGGCGGTAACGCATGTTTTTTTAAACGACGCAACGCGCGGATACGCAATTTCCGCCGATAATATGTTAAAAGGTTAAAGCTTTTGATAATATAATTCTATATTGCGCTTTCGCATAAAAGAAAAAAACTCTCATAAAATTTTTACGGGAGTTTTTTTTATGCAATTTTTATTAAACAGAACGGTTATTGCAATAAAAAATAGCATAGTTTATATAATTATTTGTTCTTGCGTTTTTATTTTTTGTTTCGTTGGCGGCTTTTTCGTTGCAAAGCGAGGCGAAGAATTTTTGCTTTTCGATGCGGCGCGTTCTTTTATTCAATCGGCTTTATCTAGCGATTTCAGCGCGATAGGATATTTCTTTTCGAAACTCGTTTACGGATTAATTATTTTATTTTTAATAACGTTAATCGGTTCGTTAATTTGGCTTATTCCTTTTCACGTCGTATTTATAGCGATTTTTGCACTAATCGGCGGAGTTGCGTTTAACGCTTTTTTCAGTGTGTTTTCCGTTATCGGGATATTCTTTTATTTTATAATTATTTTTCCTTCGTTGCTGGTGCGCGTATTGTCGGTCATTATTTTATCTTGTTGCTGTTTAACGTATTGCAAACAGAGAAAAATAGATTGCTCACAAATTACTTTTTATAATCTTTGCGAATACTTTTTGTTAACCGTGTTAATTTACGTTGTCGCTGTTTTATACGAAACAATTATGATATCGATTTTTATTCGACCGTTCGGTATTTATTTTTAATACAAACCAAGAATATTTTATCGCATTTTGCAAATACTGTTTTACGATAAAAGGAAGAATGTTAAAAAAAATGAAAAAATTTCAAAAAATCATTATCTTATCGGCATTTTTAATTGCAATTATGTCAGGCGTAACGGCTAAAACGGTGTTGACGCAAGCGGCTGAACTATCAATCGATAGCAATTCGGCAAAAAGCGCTTATTTAATCGACGCCGACAGCGGAACCTGTATTTACTCTAAAAACGAAAACGAGCGTTTACCCATCGCGTCGATGACTAAAATAATGTTATTAGACTTAGCTTTCGAGGCTATTGAAAACGGAGAATTGTCTTTAAACGAAAAAATCACCGTAAGCGCTAACGCAAGCGGAATGGGCGGTTCTCAGGTTTTTTTAGAGGCTAATAAAGATTATCTCGTTTCCGATTTGATAAAATCAATAGTCGTCGCATCGGCTAACGACGCAAGCGTTGCCATAGCAGAGCGTTTGTTCGGTAGCGAGCAAGCCGCCGTAGACGTTATGAACCAAAAAGCTTCCGAAATCGGTCTGAACGATACGCTGTTTTCAAATTGTACGGGGCTTATGAGGCCTACTCAGTATTCAAGTGCAAAAGACGTTGCTTTTATGTTAAAATCGCTCATTCGACATGATGATTATTTTAAATTCAGCATGATTTATTTAGACGAAATAGAGCATGACGGCGGAAGAAAAACAACACTAACGAATACGAATAAGCTTATAAAGCAGTATGTCGGTTGCGACGGCGGAAAAACGGGTTTTACCGGTGAGGCGGGCTTTTGTTTAGCTGCCACGGCAAAGCGCGGTGCAATGAGACTTATTGCCGTAGTTATCAAAGAAAACGACGGAAAAACACGCTTTAAAGACGTTTGCAATATGTTCGATTTCGGTTTTGCTAATTACACTTCTAAAATCGTTTTAGATAAAAACGTTCCGCTTGAAATTAAAGTAAAAGTTATGGGCGGAAAGCAAAGCTACGTTGAAATTTTACCTGAAAAAAACTTCGGCGTGTTTGGTAAAAAAAATCAAAAAGACGATATTAAAATAGATTTTTCGCCTTATGGAAAAATCAACGCGCCACTAAAAATCGGCGATAGGGTAGGTATTCTTACGATATATAAGTCTGGAATAAAAATCGGCGAAGTTGATGCTGTAAGCGCTTGCAGCGTGAAAGAAAAATTATTTTTCGATTACGTTTTCGATATTATTTCCGCAGCGTAAAAAGTTATTAACTGTATTTAAAGTATTAAAAAAAAAGTGTAAAATTTACACTTTTTTTAACAATGTTCGATTTTTTGTTTGACAACATAAAAAATATGTGTTAAAATATACTTGCAGCATTGAAAGAATGCTTTGCAACAAAAGAAATGAGAGGTAATATTAATGGCAAGAAAACCTAAATATCCGGGCGGAACCAAAAACAAAATAGTAGAATCCGCAACGGAACTGTTTTTTGAAAACGGGTACGACGGTACCAGCATTAGAAGTATTGTAAAGAACGTCGATTGCGAAGTAGGGTTGTTTTACTACTACTATCGTTCTAAGGACAGTTTGTTTACCGACGTTATTGAAAACTTCCTCGAGCCTTATAAAAAAGATTTTGCAAAATTTGTCGATTGGGCAAAAGATAACCCGTCTGACGGTTTATATCACTTTTTTAACGAATTCAAGAGCATTGTAAAGGTATTCCGCGAAAAGTACGTTGCTAAAATGCATAGAACCATTCGTTGGGCAATTCGTGATCACGTTCTTACGGCAATCGAACCCTATGTTGAAGAGATAGTTCAAATTGCAATAGCTAGCGGAGCAAAACCCGCAATGGACGTTAAATCGACCGCAGTATTTTTGTCGCACGGGGTAGGCAGCCTTGTTATTCGTGAAGACGAAAACGTGGTTGAAAGTATGTCCGACGATGTTATCAAAGCCATCGATTTATTGATGAATATCACAAAGTAATATTTAATAAAGTAATATTTAATTTTTACAAAAAAATACGCAAGACGGATAACAGCGAGTTTTGCGTATTTTTAATTTCTGTAAAAAAATAAATGTTAAGAAATTAAGATCATAAAAGTTTTCACAAAAATTCATTTTTCGCAAAACTCGTCATTAAACATTATAATCTGTAAAACAAAAAAAATCAAGCAATTTTTGCATTAACAGCCAATTAACTATGATTATATAATTTAAAAAATATATACTAATGCTTCTATACTATAAACTGTTCCTTTTGTGCAAAAAAGTATTTCTTTTTGATTAAAAAATATTTTGTGTTATTTTAAATGTGTGATATAATGTTAGCATAAAATAATTTTTTAGAGGTAAAAAATGAAAGGCATTTTAAACAGCGAAATTTACGTTGACGGTAAAGGATTAGTAAAAACCTCCCTTTGCATTGAAAACGGTATTATTTCAAAACTTGGCGACGAAATTTGCGATAAGTCGGCAGAAGGCGAATTTTTAACTTTACCTGAAAACGCCGTAGTTCTCCCCGGTTTTATCGATGAACATATCCATGGCGCAGCCGGAGCCGATGCAATGGATGGAACGTTCGATGCTCTTTCAACCATAGCAAATTCGGTTGCGTGCGAAGGAACAACTGCTTTTTTGGCGACTACAATGACTCAGAGCCGCGAAAATATAAGTAAAGCACTTTCGGCTGTAAAAGCTTATAAAGAACAGAACGTAAGCGACGGCGCGGAAATTTTAGGCGTTCATTTAGAAGGACCGTTTATTAACGTTTCAAAAGCCGGCGCACAACCTCATGAATATATAATAACGCCTTCCGTAAAAGAATTCGATGAATTTAACGCAATTAGCGGCGGAAACATTAAAGTTGTCACACTTGCACCTGAGTGCGACGTAGACGGAGCATTGACCGCGCATCTTTCTGAAATCGGCGTAAATGCAAGTATCGGTCATACATCAGCCACGTATGAACAAGTTGTTAACGCATGCGAAAAGGGTGCAAAATCTATAACTCATACATACAACGCGCAAAGTCCGTTTACACACAGAGGAGTAGGCGTTGTCGGTGCAGGGCTTTTAACCGATTCGCTTGCCTGTGAAATAATTGCCGATGCCATTCATGTTTGCGTACCGGCGCTTAAACTTTTAATTAAAAATAAACCGCACGGAAAAGTTGTTTGCATTACCGACGCAATGCGTGCAAAAAATATGGGCGATTGTGTGAGCGAATTAGGCGGGCAAACCGTTTATGTAAAAGACGGTGAAGCTCGTTTGGAAGACGGAACACTTGCCGGTAGCGTTTTAACTATGAATAACGCTGTAAAAAATATGATTCAAAAATGCGGGGTAAGTATTTGCGATGCTGCTGATTTCGCTTCTAAAAATCCTGCAATAAATCTTGGATTATATAATGAACGCGGCAGTATTGCCGTAGGAAAGCGTGCAGATTTTGCCGTTTTGGATAAAAACGATTTTTCCGTTATTATGACTATTCGTAATGGTAAAATTATTTATACAAAATAGTTTTTTAATTTTTTTTCAAACAAAAATTAAATTTTATAATTATTATAATAATTTTTATATATAAATTTTATATATAAAAAGTTTTATATATAAAAAGCGAGCCGTTAAAAACAATTACGGCTCGCTTTTTATAAAACGATTTTCAAAATTTAAGAAAAATATGCTTGATTTTCTAGCAGACTATGTTTAACGATAACAAAAACGGGTACGTTCACAGAAATCATAATTGGTATAAAAATTCCGCGAGTTAAGTACATTGCCGAAGAAAAATCCAGATTTGTTACTATCGCAAAGGCAATAATTAATAACACTATGTTTAACGTAATAATAAGGGCTGTTTCAAATGCGGATTTAAAAGTCCCGATATCGTTAACGACGCGTTTAGGGGTTAAATAATAAATTATACCGAAGGCAATAGGCAAAACGGCAATTATTCCTACAAAAATAAAATACGTGCCGATGCCGAATTTTGCAGTGCTTTCCATGGTAAGAGCAACTATAAATGTTTCGATTGCAACAATTGCAAAAAATATTAAGGCAGTGTGAAAATTTAATTTATTAACCAAAATTTTGCCAAGCTCGTTTTTGTTTGTATTATCGGCAGTGCTAATTTTGAAACCCTCGTCTTCGGAAAGTTTAATAATATCAGAATAGTCATAGGCACTTGCTTTATTTTTATTTTTAGCCGATTCGTTTACTTTTTGTTTGCAAGAAGATGCCGATTCAACGGCTTTTTCTTCGTCAGCAAACAAGTCTTGAGCAGGTTCATGCCTACGCATCGACGAAAAATCTAAATCATCGACTATAACGTCGCTTACAATTTCGTCATTCTCCGTTTTGTTTTCGATTTTTTCAGTTTGCTTAAAAATGTCGGGGGATACGTCGTTACTAAAAATCTTATTTAAAATATCACGATACTCTTTTTGAGCGGGTAAATCGTCACCGTTTAAGTAATCGTCTTCGTTCAAACGCTTTAATTCTTTTTTATCGTTATTCAAACTCGAATAATCGGCAACGTGGTCAAATCTTCCGAATTGAGGTTGAATTAAATTATTCTGCGGTTCGGTTTTTTCATTTTCGATGCGTTTTTTAGCTTCTTCTTCGGCTTTTATTTCAGCAATTTCTTTTTCACGAGCAATACGTTCAGCTTCGCGAATACGTGCTTCTTCTTCAGCTTTTTTCCTTTCCGCTTGTTCTTTTTCGGCTTTAATTTGGGCCTCTTCGGCTTCGCGTGCACGGAGTTCCGCTGCTCTTATTCGTTTTTCTTCCTCTGAAATTTCTTCGCTTTTAGAACTTTCGGAATTTGATTCGTTTTCGACAATCAGCGTTTTTGCTTCTGTTTCTACTTCTTTATTGCTTAAAAGATAAGTATTACTTTCGATTACATCGTAAGAATCTTTCGTATATTCTTTCTCTTCGGCTTTTGTGAGCATATCTAAAATATCGTCAAA
>CAZNKA010000002.1:7079-21708 GCA_964573495.1 uncultured Acidiphilium sp.
GAAACAACATCAAAAGGCAATTTTTCGTTTTCTTCATAAACGTCGTCAAATTTAGGAATTTTTTCTTCTTCGAGTTCGTTATTGAAATTATTTTTTTCGTAGTATTCGCCGTCCGAATTAATCGGCTTTTCAGGGCGAACATAATCAGAAGGCTTATGAAATTTGACTTGCGGACCTTCCGAATCGAGTAAGGTGTTTATAACTTCTTGAGAAACTGTCCAATTATTTTGATTTTTTTCGATATGAGCTTTTCCTTTTTCCGTAAGTTGAAAAAATTTGCGGCGTACACCGTCGTTTCCGGTGGTTCTATACTCGATTACGAAACCATTTTTAACGATACGCTGAAGCGCGCTGTAAAAAGTTCCTTGTTTTAATTGAAATTTTCCGGATGCGCGTTTTTCAATTTCATTACGAATCATGCTCGTATCTTTGTCGCTATCCAGCAAAGAATTTAAAATAATCGAATCGATGTGGCCGCGAACCATATCGCCGCTAACGTAATCAGACATAAAAACTCCTAAAATTACTAAGAATTTAACAAATTCTTAGTCAAATTATATCACTAACGTAAAATATTGTCAATTTTAATAACTGTTTTTAGCGAAAAAAAGAATAAATTTATGTTTTTATCCGTATTAACTTAAGAATTTTATTAAATGAAAAATAAAAAAACTATTAAATAGTATTTACTATTATAAAAAAATAGTGTATAATGTACTTATAAAATGAATTAAAAAGATTTCGCGTTTTTGTTTTTTTGCGTAATCATTTAGTTTTTAAAAAACAATTTTAAATGTAAAAAGTTTTAAAATCATTTTATTTATACGAAATTTTTTTTATTTTTTCATTTATCGTCAGTTTGTTTAAAAACAATGTTAAGATTGCGCAAAAGTTGGCTTTTACGCAATCTTGTATTTTTTTACGTTTTTCACCCCCTGCAATAAAATAAATTAAATTTATTACCTAATCTCTATAAAAGATTATCAAAAATTATGAAAAAAGAAAATAACGGTTTCTATGAAAGCCGAAAAATTAACTGCTTGAATCGAATAAACGAAATTTTAAACGAATTGCCGCCGTTTGTAAGCGAGTTTTTTATCGGAATCGAAAACAATACTTCCCCGTTAACGCGTTTAAATTACGCCGGCGATTTGCGGATTTTTTTTGATTTTTTATCACAAGAAGTTTTTAAAAAAGACGTTATTGATATTACATTGAATGATTTAGAACAACTTGAAAGTTTTCAAATTGAAAAATTTTTAAGTTATTTATCGAATTATAAGCGCGACGGAAAAACTTACTGCTGCAACGACAAAGCAAAACAACGAAAACTATCCAGTTTACGCGCACTTTACAAATATTTTTTTAATAAGGATAAAATCGCAGCAAACACCGCAGCAAAAATTAAAACGCCAAAAATTCACGATAAAGAAATTATAAGATTAGACGTAAACGAGGTCGCCGAATTAATTAACGTTGTAGAAAGCGCGGACGGCTTAAGCCGCAGGCAAAAAGCTTATCATGAAAATACAAAACTGCGCGATATAGCTATTATTACCCTATTTTTAGGAACGGGAATTCGTATCAGCGAACTTGTTGGATTAAACGTAGACGATGTTTTTTTTGAATCCGACAGTTTTGTCGTTACGAGAAAAGGCGGTAATCGAACAATCCTATATTTTAATTCCGAAGTAAAAACTGCATTGCTTAATTGGTTAGAATACAGAAATAATATAAAAAACTTAGATAAAAACGAAAAAGCCATGTTTTTATCTATCCGAAATAAAAGAATAAGCGTAAGAAACGTTCAAATTTTAGTTGAAAAATACGCAAAGGCAGTAACCCCGCTTAAAAAAATTACACCTCATAAACTTCGCAGCACGTTCGGCACTAATTTATATCGCGAAACCGGTGATATTTACGTGGTCGCAGATTTTTTAGGTCATTCAGATATAAACACAACAAAAAAGCACTACGCCGCAATGAGCGACGATATAAGGCGCAAGGCAATTAAGCACGTAAAATTAAAAGACGATACAGATTAATATTGCTATTATGTCAAACATAAAAACAATAAAAAATCCCCATAATAAGAAGGTTTTTATATGGAAAACTGTTTTGTGATTATACCTATTGAAAAGAGTGTTGAAGACACCAACCGCCTTCTTGAAATTAAAGAATTGATTAAAACAGCCGATGGCAACCCTATAGGACATGAATATTGCAAAATCGCAAAAATTACTCCTTCGACGTATATAGGAAAAGGCAAATTAGAAGAAATTAAAAATTATTGCGCTGAACTTAAAATTGAAACCGTCGTATTTGACGAAGAGTTATCACCTACTCAAACTCTAAATATGGTCGACTCATTGGGCGGAATTAAAGTTATTGACAGAACGACGTTAATTTTAGATATTTTTGCCTTAAATGCAAAATCCGCAGAAGGGAAAATTCAAGTTGAACTTGCACAGCTAAAATACATCTACCCCCGATTAAAAGGAAAAGGCGAAGGCTTATCGCGTTTAGGCGGCGGAATAGGAACACGAGGTCCGGGCGAAAGTAAGCTCGAAACCGATAGACGACACATTCGCCGAAGAATTAATTATTTAGAAAAACAGCTCGCCGAATTAACTTTACGCAGAGATATTCAAACCGAACGCAGAAAGAAAAACAACGCTTTATCCGTTGTTTTGGTCGGATACACAAATACCGGTAAATCAACCCTTCTCAATGCCCTCACCGATAGCAGCGTGTTCTCAGCCGATAAACTTTTTGCTACATTAGATCCGACTTTAAGAAAATTTAATTTAGGCGAATACGAAATAATTTTAGCCGATACCGTAGGATTTATTAAAAATATTCCTACATCTCTAATAGAGGCTTTTAAGTCAACATTAGAAATAGCCGTAAATGCAGATTTAAATTTAATTGTTTGCGATGCGACTACAGATTGGGAAACTCAACTAAAAACGACAACCGATATGTTAGACGAACTAAAAGCAAAAGCCCCGCGTTTGATAGTTTTTAATAAAAGTGAAAACATAAGCGACTTTTCATTATACCCTAAAAATTCAATTTTTATTTCGGCGTTATATAAACAAGGTTTCGATATTTTAAAATTACGAATTAAAGACGCATTTTCAACTCATTTTATAAAACGTGAACTTATTTTTTCTTATGAACGATTAAATGAATTTTTATCGCTAAATAAGTTTTCAGAATCGAGCAAAATAACTTATTTCGATGACAAAATTCGAGCAGAAATCGTAATAAAAAGCGGAAACGCTTTTTTGTTTGAAAATTTTTGAAGAACTAAAAAACGGGAGTATTTTGCAAATCTAAATACTCCCGTTTTAACATTATATGTTAATTTTTATATCCGTCTATAGGTTTTTCTTCTTTTAACGACGAAATATATTCACCGTAAGCAACATCGTCTAACTTTTTAACTTTTTCTTTCTTTTTGTTTTTACTCATTTTTTGCCACTCCTTAAAGTTTCTAATTATTATTATCGGCAAAGGAGTGTTTTTTTATACAATACAAGTCAAAATTAAAAACCGTAAAAATCAAAGATACTTTTTCATTGTATAAACACAATGCCCGTGTGAATTAATAAATTCCCCTACCACGGAAAATCCTGCATTTTCAAAGAACTTAAAAGCTTCGGTGCTGTTTTTTAAAACTTGAACTACAGCCACTTCGTAACCGCGCTTTTTTGCAAGAGCCAGCCCAGCCTCTATTGCAAATTTACCGTATCCGCTTCTTTTAAAAGGCGAAAAAATTTCAACGGCGCAACCGACGCAATTCGGCTCATATTCAAAAAGCGAAAAATCGCCGACCACGAGCGATTCACGATTAACAATCGAAAACATTTCGAAATACCTGCCGCTGGCGTTACAGGTATTCCACTCGTTTATCAATTTTAAAATTTCCAATTCGCTTTTATCGGGAAACTTATAGTGTTTTAAAACTTTAATATCGTTAATAGAAAATTTTCTTAATTTCATAATCGCAAAATTCAAAATTAAAATTACTTTATCGAAATTTTTTCAATTCCGTTTAATGCTTCGGAAATTAAACCGTCTACATCTAATGCGCGTTCGAAGTGTTCCACTTTTTCAAGCTTGGGTTTAATTGCCGGAAAATGCGGCAAAAATACGGTACAACAATCCTCGTACGGCAAAATAGAAGTGTCATATGTCTCAATATTTCGTGCAATCTCAATAATGTCAAGTTTATCAAACGCAATTAAAGGTCTAAACACCGGCATTGAAACAACCGCATTCGATGTTGTAATGCTTTCTATTGTTTGGCTTGCAACTTGCCCCAAACTTTCGCCCGTAATAATAGCTTGCGCCCCACTATCGCGTGCGACAATTTCCGCAATACGCATCATAAATCGACGTAGCATGGTAATCATGAGTTCTTCCGGACATTTTTCGTGTATTGCCTCTTGAATTTTTGTAACGCTAACTACATACAAATCGATGTCGCCGCTGTACAATGCCAATTTTTCAGCCAAATTAATAACTTTTTGTTTCGCTTCTTCGCTCGTATACGGATAACTATGAAAATGTAATGCTTTTAAACGCATGCCGCGTTTTGTCATCATATATCCTGAAACCGGGCTATCGATTCCTCCGGATAAAAGTAATAAACCGCATCCCGCCGAACCGACAGGCATACCGCCCAAACATTTTATAACGTCGGTAAAAATAAGCGTATCGCCGCTTTCGCGAATATCGATATTAACCGTAAAATCGGGATTTTTTACATTAACCGAAAGATTTGGTGAAAATTTTTGTAAAATTATTCCGCCCAACTCGCGAGACATATCTATTGAATGAATCGGAAAAGTTTTATCTGCGCGATTGGTTTCGACCTTAAACGTGCCTCTTTTATCAACGCATAACGACAACGCAGCGTCGTATATTTTTTCTTTATCGTTTTCTACCAAAAAAGCAGGGCTTATAGAATGAATTCCGCTTATTTTTTTCAAACGCGAAACAATTCCGTCGTAATCGGTTTCCGAAAAATTTTCTATTAAATAACGAGTAGGTATTCTTACCGCCACACACTCGATTCCTACCAACGAACGACGAATATTATCAAAAAGCATGCGCTCGAAATATCCGCGATTTTTACCTTTTAAATGTATTTCGCAATATCTTACTATTATAATTCTTTTCATTTTTTTATCCTTTTAAGCGATTTTCGGCAATAATAATAATATATTTTACTCAAATATTTTAAAAAACTTTTTATTTTAGCACGGTCAAAAGTTTTTTTGCATTTCTAGAAATAATATCGGCAGCTTTGATTAAATCGTTTTCATTCGTATCAAACGAAGTGCTTACCCTAATTGTTCCTTCGGCTATGCGTTTATCGGTAACGCAAGCGGAAATAACGCGCGAAACGCCGATTTTAGAAGAACAAGCGGACCCCGTTCCGACAATAACGCCGTCATCGTCTAGCACTCTTTGTAATATTTCGGCCTTTATTCCGGGAATAGAAAAAGAAATAATATACGGTGAACAATCATCTTGCGATATAAGAACAAAAGGACAATCGATTTTTTTTAAAAAAGTTTTTTTAAGTTGTTCTGCCCTAACATTGTTTTCGGTTATGTTAGAATAACGGTTAATACAACGCGCAAATAAATCAATACCGAAAATATTCTCCGTACCGCTACGCAGTTTTTTTTCTTGGCCACCGCCGAAAACTAAAGGCTTTACGCAAAGATTTTTTTTATATAGTAACGCCCCTACCCCCTTTAGTGCCTTGATTTTGTGCGCGCTTACGCAATAAAGATCAACGTCGGATGAAATTATATATGGTATTTTTAGAAAAGCTTGAACACCGTCGCTATGAAAAATAACGTTAGGATTTTTATTTTTTACGCGTTTTGCAATGTTATTAATATCGTTAATCGCACCGGTTTCATTATTAACGTGCATCACGGAAACAAATGTCGTTTTTTCGTCGACAAGCGTGATAAGCCGCTCTACGTCAACAGCTCCGTTCCATTTTAAAGGAGCAATTCGAGTTTCAACACCTCTGTTTTTTAATTCGTTAAAAGTATTAAACACAGCGGCATGTTCACCTGCTGTTGTAATTGCATTACCTCGTCTTGCAAACGAAAAAATCGCAGTGTTATCAGACTCGCTTCCGCAAGAAGAAAAAATTGCATCGTAACCGGTAGGAAATTGCTTTAATAATATTTGTCTGGCACCTTCTAAGGCTAGTTTTACAGAACGAGCACTTTTATATAAAGCAGACGGATTATAGAAGCCGTCGTTTTGTAAAAACAGTAAAGACTGATTTAACAGTTCAAAATCGGGAGCAGTTGTCGCTGCATTATCTAAATAAATTTTATTCATTGTAATCAATCGAGCATTTTTTAAAATTCTTTTCTACAACAGTACGACCGGAAGCGTTTATTACGTAAGAAATAAAAGTTTCGTCACATTCTAAAACAATCAAATAATTATCGCTTCCAACCTTTGCGGCAATGTAGTAAAGTTTATTGTTTGCATTAAACCCGTTCGGGGTAGCAATTTTTTTCTTAACGTTCGAAGCGCAATATATCTTTTCAAAATCTTCGCTCCCGACGTTACCGATTTTATAAATATCTCTGCACTGAAAAATTAAAAATCTTTTTCTTGATTTTCCGTTAATTACCTTAATTATTCTCACTTCGCCTGATATATAAGAATAATCGAAAAACATTAGAAGTCGCCGCTTAATAAAAGAGCAAATAATAGCGGAAATTAAGAAAAAGCCCGCAATAATCAGCAAGGACGGAATCGCCTTAATCTCAACTATAAGGCAAACGTTAAGTAATATAAAAATAATTACGCAGCATACAATAAAAGCAACGTTATAAATTTTATAAAAAACCGTTTGTGTTTTTAAATTTTGCGGCGCTGCCGTGTTTTCGTATAAATCGCTTCTCATAAAACCAATATAAAAATTTAATTATTTTAACGTAACGAAAGTTACGCCGTGTTCACCCTCTCCGTACTTACCGAATCTAAATTCAGCCACGTGCGGATTTTTGCGTAAATAATCATGAATTGCCGTACTTAAAATTTTTAATCCGACGCCATGGATTATTTTTATTTCAGTTAAATTATTAACGATAGCGCGGTCGATGAAATTTTCCGTTTCGAGCAAGGCTTCATCCGTGTTTTTTCCGATAACGTTAATTTGCATTTCGGCTGCGGAAAAATTCGATCTATCGATGCGAACGGAAATCTGCGGCTTATTTTTCTTTTTATCCCCTTTGTGCGGTTCATATAGTTCCGAAAAACTTATTTGCGCTCTGAGTTCGCCGACGTTTACTTCACAAACCTGCTTTTTACGATTAACGACTACGACTATACCGTTCGCCTTCATCGAATTAACAAAAACCCTATCGCCTACTTTAATTTTTGCAAAATCAATCTGTTTATCTGAAAAATTAACCTCGCTTTCGGCTTCTAATTTGTATTTTTGTTCTTCAAGTTTATTTCTGAGCGTACGAGCTTTTATTATATCGCCGCCGCTTATTTCGTCTTTATCGAAAATTTCTTTTATTTGTCGCAAATAATCGTCGGCATCTTCTAAGCTTTCGTTAATAATGCGACGACTTTCGATTTTTGCGTTTAAAAAGAATTTTTCTCTTTCTTTATCGAACTTTGCGCGCTCGCAAAGCAAGGCGTCTAACTCTAATTTTTTTTCTTTATTAATTGCTTCGTATTCTTGTATTTGCAGTTCTGCGCTTTTGCGTGCTTTTTGAGCTTCGGAAATAACGTTTTCAAACGAAATTTTGTTTTCGCTTAAACGCTCCGTCGCCGAACGAACTAATTCGCGGCTTAAACCTAATCTCGTTGCTATTTTGATGGCGTTAGAGCTACCTGCAATTCCTATGTTAAGCCGATATAAAGGGGCAAACGTTTGCTCGTCGAAATCCATCGAAGCGTTCATTATTCGCTTATCGGAAAAAGCATATTCTTTAAGCGCCGAATAATGCGTCGTAATTATTCCGAAGCTACCGCGTTCGACTAAATGCGTAAGAATCGCCGTAGCTAACGCGCTTCCTTCTTCCGGATCCGTTCCGGCACCGATTTCGTCTATTAAAACTAAACTTTTTTCATCTACTCTTTCAGTTACGTCAATAACGTTTTTCATATGTGACGAAAACGTCGAAAGGCTTTGCTCGATGCTTTGTTCGTCGCCGATATCGCAGAATATTTTATCAAAAACAGAAATATTACATTCTTCTTCAGAAGGTAAATAAAAGCCGCTTGCCGCCATTAACGAAAACAACCCCGCAAGCTTCATCGTAACGGTTTTTCCGCCCGTATTTGGCCCCGTTATTAATAAATAATGGTATTTTGAACCAAGTGTTAAAGATATGGGAACAACTTTTTTTTCATCGATAAGCGGATGCTTCCCACCGATAATGTTTAAATATCCGTTAGAATTTAGCTTAGGCGGTTTTCCGTTTGTTTTATACGCATATATTGCTTTTGCATAAACCGCGTCTAATTCGGAAAGACAATCGACGTTATTCTTTAATCTATCTGCGATAAGCCCGACCTTTTTTGTTAATTCACTTAAAATCTTTTCGATTTCGAGTTTTTCTTCAATAGTTGCAGTTTTTAATTCGTTATTCATTTCAAGCACGTCTACGGGCTCGACAAATATGGTCGAACCGCTTGCCGATTGATCGTGAATAAGCCCTTTTACCTGACCTTTAAATTCGGATTTAACCGGAATAACATAGCGTTCGCCGCGCATCGTAATTATTCCGTCTTGCAAATATTTACTCTGACTTCTGACGTAATAAGCTAATTTTTCACGTATTTGCTCATTTAAACGCTTAATTCTTCTGCGTATCGAAGCTAATTTTTCGCTTGCATTATCACTAACAGTATCCTCGGAAAGAATTTTTTCTTTAATTTCACATTCTAAATATTTATCTGAAAAAATACTTTCTGAAATAACACGCAAAGCAACTATTTGCTCGTCGGTAACCGAGGCAATCGAATCGTAAACGATTCGCGAGGAAGTCAACAATCGCGCAACACGCAAAAGTTCCGCGCACGAAAGAGTAGAGCCTCGGGCACTTCTTTCAAGTTCGTCGCTTAAATCGTCGAAAAACGGAATTCCGCTTACTCCGTATGTATATAAAAGTTTATACGCTTCGGTTGTTTTTTTAAGTGAAAATTCAGCTTCGTCTACGTCAGAAACAGGCGTCAACGCTCGTATTGCCCGTTTTGAAACGTCTAAAACTGCGTTTTCCGAACAAAAATTTAAAATTTTATCATATTCTAAAACATTTAAAACGCGTTTATCTATCATAATAAAAAGTTTCGTTAATCACTTCTGCGATTTCGTTATTTCATTCCCTCTACAAAATTACCGACCGTGTATTTAATATTTTCATTCTTTCGAGTTATGGGTCTGTTTGGATCATCATTGCTATCTAAACAAAAATAATCTTGCAACATTGTGCAAATTTGCGATTGAGTGCTTGCGGAAAAATCGAAAATTTCTTTATCAAAGCGTTTTTTACTTTTTAATTCGCTTTCGTTAAAAATTTCAAACCTACAAGAAGAAAGTTTATATCTGCGAACTTTAAAACGTCGATTGTTTTCATCTACAAGGCAAAAATTATTCTTTCTTTTACATGTAGAACATTTTTTACCAAACGGACAATACGAAAGAGACATTACTTTAATGTCCCCTAAGCACAGCTTAAAGCCGTATAATTTTGCAGCTTCGCCGTAGGTTAACTCTTTAGAAACGGAATAATCGTAAACGTTTTCGTTTATAATCTCGCTTTCAGATATCGAATTTGTAATATTTAACTCTACGCCACCGAATATTTGCTTGTTTAATCGCTTTGAAAGATATATTCCGCAACTGCCTTCTAAATATAAGCCAAAAAAAGGTTCGGCGAAATCCGCAATTAATTTTTCGTCGAGCGAACTATAAAAAGCCGGAACGTAAAGAAAAGTTTTTATGTTATCGCTATGTTTTTCTACGTTCGATAAAAAAACATCGCGAGTTTTTCTATCGGAATAGTCACTCGGGCAATAAATCACACAGGTCGGAACAAACTTTAAATCTTTAAATAATTCAATCGGATATTTATCGCAGAGCAAAACAGCCGTTTCATTTTTTGTTCGTGACGCATCAGTAAAATTACGCGTGCCGTAAAAATTATTAAAATCATTGATGCTATAGTGATTTTTTTGTTTTTTTGCAAAACAAAAGAAGTATTCTTCGTATGCTTTCGCTCGAAGTTCGTTTAAAGCTTTTTTACGTATAAAAATGTTTTCGTCTATATCGGCACGCGGCGTAACGGAAAAAGGATAATTATTTGTTTTTCTCAGATTTTCTTTAACTTCACCTTTAGTCGTGGCACAGTTCAAAGCTTCTTGTACTACGTAATTGGAATTAAACCGTTGCCCGTTCAATTCAAGAAACAGGTTTTCGCTTTTTTTTGCGATCAGCTTAACATCTATAGGGATCGTTTTTTTATTTATAGTTTCGTATTTTTCTATAACTGCGGTATCTTTAGTTATGTTAAGCGTCGCCCCCGGTGCGGCAAACCCGCGATATGTAATACTAACGCTTAAATCATCGCAAAACATTGCCTTTTTTTGCTTTAAAGTATCTTTTTCAGCAACAGCGACTGCGTTTCCACATTCTTTTTTATTAAAAATTATTTTATAACAATCATCGGGACGCGGCTTATATTTGTTAAAGGCAACGTTTAAATATTTACCGTTAACCGAAACGATTGTTCCGACAACACTCCCGCAATGGTTTTGTATTTTATCGGAAATAAAATCGTTTTTTTGCCCGAAGCAGAGCCCCTCGGTGTAATTTCCGCGATTATACGTCCGTTTTAAATATTCGGCTTTTTCGTAATTATAAACACCGCTAAGAAGCTCGCTATAAAAATCGCATGCAGCAGAAACATATTCAAAACTACGCATTCTGCCTTCGATTTTGAAGCTTTTTACGCCAATCTTTATTAAATCGTTTATCTTTTTGCTTAAGTTTAAATCCGATAGCGAAAGAGCGTAACGATATTCGTCTTTTATTTCGGTGCCTTCATATTTATATATTTTTCTGCACGGCTGACGACACAACCCGCGATTACCGCTATTTCCGCCTATAAACGAACTAAAATAGCAATGCCCCGAAAAACATGTGCATAAAGCTCCGTGAACAAACACTTCGGTTTCGGCAATTTTACAAATTTTTTCAATTTCCGAAAAAGGCGTTTCTCTAGCTAAAATCACCCTTTTAAATCCATGCGAAAGCGCAAGTTTTGCGCCGTCTTCGTTACAAACACCTGCTTGAGTGCTTAAATGCAATTCTATCGACGGAAATATTTTTTTGAGAGTCCGTCCTAAAAAAACGTCTTGCACAATAAAAGCGTCAGCTCCGCAATTTGCAGTTTTTTCTATCAAAGAGAAAAACTCATTTAATTCGGATTCTTTAATAAGTGTGTTGACTGCAACGTAAACTTTTACGCCGAGAACATGTGCATAAGCAACAAAATACTCAAATTTTTCTAAAGTAAAATTGCCGGCGTTCCGCCTCGCCGAGAATTCGCTAAGCCCTAGATAAACGGCGTTCGCACCGTTATTTGTTGCAGCCATAAAATTATTTTCACACCCGACGGGCGCAAGCAATTCTACTTCGTTATTCATCTTAATTTAATCCCGTGCTGTTCGAGATTATATAATATCTTTTTAATAATAGAATCAATTTCACCTTCGCCGAACGTTTTTTCCAGCGAGGAGAAAGTTAATCTGTAAGCAACGCTTTTCATTCCGTTTTCGACACCGGCGCCGGTATAAACGTCGAATACGTTTACCGAAGTTAAATTTTTACCGCCTCTTTCGCGAATTAAAGCTTCAACTTCGGCATTAGTTACGTCAATCGAGCATACGAGCGCCAAATCGCGTTCGACCGAGGGGAATCTAGAGATGGGTGAAAATTCGATTTTCGAACCGCTTAGTTCATCGATTAAATCGAAATCGAGCTCTGCAACTATTACTCTTCCGACTACTCCGAATTTTTCGGCATACGAGGGATGCAATTCACCTATAAAGCCCAGTTCCCTATCGTTTAGAAGTATATCTGCGTTTCTGCCCGGATGCAAATAAGGAAGATTGCCTTTTGTATAAGTTGTTTTTCCGTTAAGCTTCAAAGTTGCAAAAAGTTCTTCGATAACGCCCTTTAAATCAAAAAAGTCGACGTCGTTTCCGAATATGCCTAATGTAAGACGTGCCTTTTCTTCGGGAAGTTCGGTTATTTGCTCATTTTTCGGTATATACACTTTTGCAAGTTCAAACAATTTGCCGCTCAAATTCTTTTTGTTCATATTACGGCAAATCGAATAAACCATAGACGGAATAAGAGTGGTACGCATAACACTCATGTCTTCGCCCAACGGGTTATAAAGTTTAATATGCGCATTTTCAGGCGCATTTTTATCTAAACCGAAAGCTTCGTAATCCTTTTCAGAAACGAAAGAATATGTTATTGCTTCGCAAAAGCCCATCGAAACAAGGACGTCCTTTGCTTTATCTTCTTTAATTTGGCGGGAATTTCTACCGCCGTACGTAACGGCGGCTTCGGGCAAAAGACGCGGCGTTATGTGATCGTAGCCGTATGTTCTGATAATTTCTTCGGCTAAATCAGCCTCGCCCTCAACGTCGTCGCGGAAAGCGGGAACGGTAACGTCGAAAGTGGAATCCTCACGCTCGTTTTTTATCACGAATGCTAGTTTTTCAAGTATTCTGCGTTGTTCCGAAACAGGAACTTCTATGCCCAGTATGTCGTTTATTTTTTTATAACTTGCGCTAAAGGTTTGCGGGGGTAAATTTTCGTTTAAAACGTCGATTTTTTTACAGCAAGCCATGCCTGCGCCAATACTTTCAAGTAAATTCAAAGCCCTTGCCATCGCACGCTCGGTAGTATACGAATCTACGCCCTTTTCAAAACGAGCCGATGAATCGGAGCGCTGCCCTAAAGCTTTCGAAGTTTTACGAACGTTATCGCGTTTAAATTTAGCACATTCGAAAACGATTTCATTCGTTTCGTCTGAAATACCACTGTTTTTTCCGCCCATAATTCCGGCTAAAGCAACGGGTTTTTCGCCGTCGCAAATAACTAAATTTTCGGAAGACAAGGTAAATTCTTTATCGTCTAAAGTAGTTATTTTTTCACCGTTTTCGGCTCTACGTACAACAATGCTTTTTTCGCCGAGCGTATTAAAATCGAAGGCATGCATCGGTTGCCCGAGTTCGCACAAAACGTAATTCGTAACGTCTACAACGGAATTTATCGCGCGAATATTCATCAAGGCAAGCCTTTTTTGCAACCACTTCGGAGACGGTACTATTTTAACGTCTTTAACGTATTGCGCCACGTAGCGAGGACATAAATCGGGAGCAATCACGCTCACGGAAACAGGGCTTTTCGATTTTTCGTTTTCGACGGTAAAAGAATAATCGGGTTCTTTTAATTCGCGATTTAAAATAGCCGCAACTTCGCGCGCTAAACCGAAAACACTTTGACAATCCGGACGATTTGCCGTAACGGCTACGTCAAAAACAACGTCCTTTGCGCCTAAAAGCTCGACTACGTCGCCGCCGACCGGAAAATCGTCGTGAAAAACCAAAACGCCGTCGAAACCAGCGCCGTCGTAATACTCATCGGTTATGCCGATTTCTTCGCCGCCGCAAAACATTCCGTCCGATTCGACGCCTCGTAGTTTTCCTTTTTTGATTTGCGTACCGTCGGCTAAAACCGCTCCGTCCAAACTTACGGGAACCTTATCGCCGACTTTAATATTTTTGGCATTAGTAACGATTTGAAGTTCGCCGTAAGAACCCGCATTTACCGAACAAACCGAAAGTTTATCAGCATTCGGGTGTTGTTCGATTGCGTTTATTTGACAAACTACGATATTTTTAACGTTTTCGTTTAGTTTAATAATTTCTTCAACTTCGAACCCGCATGAAAAAAGCTTGTCCTTTAAAACATCGACGGGAACGTCGTCAATTTTTACGTATTCGTTTAACCAACTTAAAGGTAATCTCATAATTTCACCGCCTCTTACTTAAATTGCTTTAAAAATCTTACGTCGTTATCGAAGAAATAACGAATATCGGGGATTCCGTATTTTAACATTGCAATACGTTCAAGCCCGATGCCGAAAGCAAAACCGCGATATTTTTCTGCGTCTATTCCGCAGTTTTTAAATACGTTTTTATTAACCATTCCGCCGCCTAAAATCTCGATCCAGCCGGTGCCCTTGCATAAGCGGCAGCCTTTTCCGTGACACTCGAAGCAAGAAACGTCGACTTCAACGCTAGGCTCCGTAAACGGAAAATACGACGGACGGAAACGTGTTTTTACGTCAGCGTCGAATAATTTTTTCAAAAAGGCTTCAAGCGAACCTTTAAGGTCGCAAAGATTTACGTTTTCGTCTACCACAAGCCCCTCCATTTGGTGGAACATAGGACTATGCGTGGCATCATCGTCGGAACGATAAACCTTTCCCGGACTTAAAATTTTAAGCGGCGGTTTTTTGTTTAACATAACGCGAGC
>CAZNKA010000002.1:21808-23260 GCA_964573495.1 uncultured Acidiphilium sp.
ATTTCTTTCTCGCGTTCGGATAAATAATTCTCGATTCGAGCACGCAAATCGTTAACCAGCTGTCCGATTTTCGGGCGGTCTTCCGGTGAAACGTCGCGCATTCCTTTTAATAACCCGGTAATTTCACCGTTCTTGCCCATTAATGCAACTCTTTCGTCGTCGAGTGCTTTTGCGCTATCCGCATCCTTGATTTTTGCAACAGCTTTTTCATAAAGCTCTTTGATTTTTTCTTTCATAACTCTCCTTGCCCATCACGCGAAATAAAAAAACGACAAGCGTTCGGTGTGCGTGTTGGAACGATAAAAGTAAGCTCGCCGAGCAGTTATAAATCTCAGCGTGCATCATTATATTTCAATTATAGCTTTTATACATAAAAATGTCAATGTTTTAGCCTCTGTTTTAAACCTTTTTAACTTAAAAAATCGCTATTAACCAAGTGTAGAATAAACAGAATGTAAAAATACGATTCACTAAAGGAACCGTATTTTTCAAAACGCTCTATAATTTATAATTCGTCCGATATATCGATTTTATCCGCCAATACTCGAACGTGCAAGTTCTTCGTTCTGTAAGTAAATTTCAGGGACTTTACCGATGATAACGCTATCGCATAGAACGACCTCAATATCTCCATCGCAATACTTACTTTTAAATAGCGAAAAAATCGAAATTTCAGAATGTATAACCAAGGACAAAACTTGCCTCGTTTGATTTATTCCCGCCGAAACAAATTCACGCAAAATTCTGCACTCGACCGAAAGAGCACACGTAAGCTTTACGTTGATTTTTTTACCGTACCCCGCAAGCAATCTTATGCCGCAAAAAGAACCGAGCGGAACGTTAACGCCGGTTGCCGTATACTTGCTTAAATACTCATAGCAATTTAACGCTAATTTTTGCGACAAATAATTAAGCAAAAAAGTATCGGTCTTTATAAAAACAATTTCACCCGAATCGTTTTTTTGAACCGAGCATAGAGATGAAAAATCAATATCTTCGCTTAAACAATCTTTTACCGCATAATAACTGCAATTCGATACGTAATACTGAAAATCCTTCGCCGCGTATTCGAATATTAAATTCATTGCACAAACATACACGTACGCAAAGAAAATGTCGAACGCAATAAAAAACGCAACAAGCTTGCGCTTGAATTTTGATTTTTTCTTTTTCTCGGATAAATAATCGAATTTGTCGCGCATATTTTTCTTTCCAAAATTATTATATGCCGCAACGCGAAAAAATCCAATCTTTATATTATTTTTTTACTCAAAGCCAATTAGTTCTTTTTTGAACGAGACTTAAACATTAAGGCATTGATAAAACTAAATATAACAGCTGCCGTTATACCCGCACTGGCAGCTTGCATACCACCGGTTAGCGCACCGACTAAACTTTCACGAGCACCCTTAATCGCACCGTTAGCAAGCAAATATCCAAACCCGGAAATAG
>CAZNKA010000003.1:0-22856 GCA_964573495.1 uncultured Acidiphilium sp.
GTGCAACCTCATAAGTTACACTTCTTTTCGGTCTTTAACATTGTATCAGGGGGCTATTCTATAATTATACACAAGCAAATATAACTAATGCGGCAGTAATAGTAAATATTACTGCCGCACTGACTATCGATTGTTTTTTTATTACGCCTTTGCAGCGGTTTTTTTGATGATATCGGCTACTTGTTTAGCGCAAATATCGATTGCTTCGTCGGTAAGATGGATAAGGTCGTCCGAACGGATAAGCTCGGGGCGACCACGAAGCGTTGAATACAAATCGTTGATAATTATACCCTTTTTTTGAAGTTCGGGCACGATTGCCGCGTTAAAACGCTCTATTTCGGAATTCTTATTATAGGGGTTTTCAACGCGCACGGGGGTGGTTGTAGCGAAAATTACGTTGGGCGTAATTTTTAAAAGCAAATCCGCTATTCTGAGCATTTCCGCCTTATAAACTTCGAGCGGAGTAAAAGTACCGTCGCCGAAAAGGTCGCACACATCCCACAAACCGTTGTTCCAGTGAATAACGTCGCTTCCGCCGATGTCTTTTGCGAAATCGAATAACATTCTTAACGTATACTTTGCAAATCTGCAGTTATCTTCGGGCTGAAAAACTTCGAATTCGTTACCCAAAAGTTCGGGAACCTTGGTTCCGTAACCGATTAATCTTATAGAATCGCCTAATAAAGTTACTTTTTTCATAATAATTATATTTTAATACCTGAATTATTTAATGTCAAGCGTTTGACACTTGATTTTCGGGTTTGCGCAACTCTTCTAAAACCTCGTTTACGCCGACGGTGGCAAGCCCGATGAAGCGATCTGCACAGCCGTAATAAATATAGAAAACGCCGCCCTTTTCGACTATACCCGTAGGGAACACGCAACCGTTATAAAGACCTTGCGTTTCATAGTCGTATTCGGGCTCCATAACGAAGTTTTTAGTGCGAGCGATAACTTTTTCGGGGTGATTTATATCGAGCATGGCAAAGCCCACGCGATAAATTTCGTTTTTTGCGTCTACTCCGTGATACACGAATAACCAGCCGTCTTTTGTTCTAATCGGCGGGCAGCTCGCGCCGACTTTAAGTTCTTCCCACCATTCCTTAGGTTCGATAAACTTGGTAGGTTCGCCCCACTCGAGCAAATCGTCGCTGTAAGTAATCCAGACGCTAGGAGCTTTATCGTCGCGCTTGGGGCGAGAAATGCGCACGTATTTGCCGTTTACTTTTTCGGGGAATAAAACCACGTCGCGATCGTCGTATCTGGAATCGGTAATTCTGCCTAAACGCTTAAAAGTTTTAAAATCGTCCGTAAAGGCAAGATAGGTAACCGAAGTGAAATCGCGAACGAGCGCGGGCAACGTTTGCAAATTTTTAGGGAAGAATTCGTTTCTGTATTTTCGCATCTGATCGGGCAACCAATACTTACCGGGAGAATAAGCTTCCGCCACGTAAGTTATAAAATATCTGCCGTCTAGCTTGACTATGCGCGGATCTTCGAGCGCGCCGCCGTCCGGATGATTAGGTTCGGCTTCCATAACGGGTTTGTCGTAAACGCGGGTAAAGTTAACGCCGTCGTCGCTTTCGGCTAAACCAAGGCGGATAACGTGAGCGAAATCGTTACCGGCGGCACGATAAAGCATAACGAACTTATTGCGAGCGTCGTCGTATATAACGGCGGGGTTTAAAACGCAACAATCTTCCCAATCGTTTTCGGGGTTAGGTTTTAATATAGGATTTGCAGCATGTTTGTTAAGTTTCATATTATTTCTCCGATAAACGGCTATTTTTTGGTTTTGTTTTTTTATAAATTCGTTAGCAAAGAGCAGAGAAAAACTTCCCTGCTCTTTGTAAGTGTTAAAATTGCAGTTTATTCTGCGAGTTCTCCGCGAAGTTCGGTTACGTATAACGTATTGTTAGCACCGTATAAAGCGCAGTTGAAAATCGCGTTAAATTTACTTTCGGTTTCTTCGGCGGTAACGTTAAAGCTATCGCTATAATCGGCTTCGATTACGGTGAAAGTTCCGTCGCCGTTATTGGTTACGGTTACTTCGCGCCATTCGGTGGCAACGCCTACGAGTCTGTTCGCATCTTTACCGATTTGTAAAGACGTACTAGAAACGCAGAATTTGAATTTAACGGTTTTATAAGCGGAAATATCCAAAGCGGCAAACGCGCTGTATACTTCTGCGGAAGTAAGTTCTAAACCGTAAACTCTTTCGTATCCGGCAGGAACCGCTTTATCCGAAACGGAATAACCGTTTGCCAATGCAGAACCTAAATCTTTACCGCTATTTGCAAAGCCGCGGATTTCGGTTGCGTATAACGTATTGTTGGCGCCGTATAAAGCACAGTTGAAAACCGAGCCGAATTTACTTTCGGTATCTTCCGAGGTAACGGTAAACGTATTATCCGCATAAACACCGGTTTCGGCTACGGTGAAAGATCCGCTTCCGTTATTGGTTACTATTACTTCACGCCATTCGGTGGCTACGCCTACGAGTCTATTCGCATCTCTACCGATTTGCAAGGATGTGCTAGAAACGCAGAATTTAAATTTTACCGTTGCGTATGCAGAAATATCCAAAGCTGCAAAAACGCCGTACATTTCACCGCTAGTGACGTCAAAAGCGTAAACTTTTTCGTAGCCGGCGGGAGCGGTTTGAGCTGTCGTTTCGGTTCCGTTAGCTAAAGCAGAACCTAAGTTACCGCCTAAAAGTTCTCCGCGAAGTTCGGTTACGTATAAGGTATCGCCGACGTTATCGCCGTATAACCAGTTAAAAAGGAATCTGAATTGATGACTTCCGTCACCTCCGTCACTTTCTTTCCACGTTATAGCATCCGCGGTTACGGTAAACGTATCCGACTGACCGACTTGAGTTACGGTATAGGTTGCGTCGCCGTTATTGGTAACGACTACTTCACGCCAACTCCACCAATCTACCGCGACTTTAGTATTCCAATCGCGACCGATTTGCAAAGCTTTTTCGTACGCAGTGTTTTTAGCAACCTTGAACTTTAACCTATTATATGCCCTAATATCCAACATGGCAAACGCGCTGTAAGTATCGGTAGCATCAAGCACGTAGCTATAAACTTTTTCGTAGCCGGAAGGAACTTCTTTATCGGTTGTTTCGATTCCGTTAGTTAAGGGAGAACCTAAGTTTTTACCCCAAGCCTTAACGGCGGGCGTTACTACGGGTTCGTCGGGAACGTCGGGAAGGTCTTCTTCTACGGCAAGAATTTCCGTGCCGTATAAAACGGCGTTGGTATTCCAAAGCGCGTAAACGAATACGTCGCTTAATTTAGTTGCAACGCCCGAAGTATAAGTGTCGCCATAACCGTTTTCGGTTACGGTGTAAGTTCTGTCAGCATTGCGTTTAACAATTATTTCGCGCCAACCGTCCGTGGTTAAACCAACCGACGCACCGCCGCCGTTCGCGCCGACTTGCATCGATTTCCAGTCGCTGCTTCCGTCGGCATTTTCCATACGAAGCATAAATCTGAATTCGCCGTAACCCGAAATATCTAAATCACTGAATACGCCCTGTTGAGCTTCTTCGCTCCAAGGTCCGTATTTAGTTACAATAGAATACCCTTTGGGAGCGGCGGCGTCTGAGGCTGTTCCGTTAGCGAAAACGCTATCCGCGACCTTTACGCCTTCGAACGGTTTAGGATCTTCTTCGGGAACGGGAAGCGTTTCGCCCGCTTTACCGATTGCGTATACGTCGGTTATTAAAATGTCAAAATCGACGACTTCGTCGTAGCAGCCTTTCCAAGCGAAAATATCTTTCGCGTCGTCTACGGCAAGGTTAGAAACGAAACTAGCACCGTTTCTGCGAATGTCCCAATTGCCTTTTGCGTTGCGATATAACTCGACGGTTACCCATTCGCTGCCGATATTGCCTAGTTCTACGCCGTTAGAACCTATTACCGCGTTGGTAGTGGTTCCGCCCGCTTTTACGCGGAAGCGAATTGCCCTATATTTGCTAAGATCGGAGCTTGCGGATTTAAATAAAGAATTGTAATTCCATACGTTGTCGCGCGTTTCGCCGTAGCTGTGCTTGCTGAAAGAGCCTTCGTATACTTTAGCGTAGCCTTCGGGTGCGGTTTCTTCGGAAACGGTCATACCGTCGCCCTTTAAAGCCGCACGAACCCAAGTGCAAACCGAAGCTTCGTCGCAATCGTTAACGTAAGCAACGTTGCTTTCGCTGTAACTGAAAACTTTATTATCGTCGGTTAAAGTTTGGTTGTTAGAACAGATGAAATCTACCGTTTTAACCTTTTGTTCCGCATTGGACGGGAGATGAACGGTAATGCCGTCCGCAACGCTGTCGTGCTTGCTCCAAGTGCCTAAGTCTACGGAAGAAGCGAGAACGGCAACTCCGTCTACCGATGTATCGTACGCGGGGGAAGTTATGTAAGCGGTGATATTTTTCATAGAACCGCCGTAGAACGTTCCGGCTATAGCCGCGGCTTCGCCTAAGTTTCCGAATGAAGCGTAAACGGTTACGTTTTCGAGAACGGAATCGACGAACTGACGGCAAACGCCGCCCGAATGAAGAGCATTCCAACCGTTAAAGGTTAAATCGAAAGTTACGTTTTTAATAGTCGCGTTATCTAAACGCCAGAACAAAATCGCAGTATCGTTTAAATCGCTGCCGGATGCGGTTATTTTATGATTTTTACCGTCGATTACGCCGTTAAATCCGGTTAAATGATTATCGTCGTTTTCGTATTTAATCATTGCCTTGCCGCTGAAATCTATATCGGCGGTAAGGAAGTAATTGCCGTCTTGCTTGATAGCGGCTAACTGGTCTGCGGTAGAAATACCTTCGGCTATAACCGCGTGAATATCGGTATCTTTATAAATTTGTTCGCCGGTGGATTCTTTCCAGCCCCAAACTTCTTTGCCGTCGGCGGCAACGCTTGCTTTGGCGGCTTCGATTTGTTCTTCGGTGAGAGTTTCGCCGTAAGTAACTTCCACCGTATAAGTTACCGTTTCTCCGCTATAAAAGCTTACGGTATATTTATTCAACGCTATGCCTCTAACGGTTACGGTAATATTGCCGACGGGGTTTGCGATGTAAACGTCGCCGTATTCGTCGAGTTCGGCGGTTACGGGTTCGCTGTCGCCCATAACATAAGTAATGGTAACGGTTTTTAAGCTTTGCGTGTATTGATCCGCTAAAGTAATCGTAACGTAAACTTCGCCGTCTTTAGTGTTATAAGTATCGGAAGTTTTTAAAATCGCGCCTTCTACGTCGCCCGTTATCGTGATGATATAATCTTCGCCGGGAATATCGGGCGTTTCTTCGCCGCCCGTGGAACTGTCGGACGAGTTTATATCGCTCAAACTAGACGAAGACGAACTAGACGAAGACGAGCTAGACGAGCTCGAAGAGCTTGAAGCGGGAGGATTTACGTCGCCCGTAGAACCGCTTCCGCTACCGAAGTCTGTGCCTTGACTGAAATTGCACGCTACGCCTAAGGCGATAAAAACGGCAAGTAACGAAATCAACAGAAATTTGAGATAATTTTTCATGCATTTTCTCCTTATTTTATTTATTAATTACCGCTTTGAGTTGCCGCGAAAGACGGCACGCCCGTTGCGGGAATTTCAAAAATGTTTTTATCGAACAGCCTAGACGCCGCGTAATTCGCTTCAACGGCGCTTGTGTAACAACTTACGTTATTCATCGGCAAATCGTTCGAAGTTTTCGTGGGTTGCATGTTCAATTCGCCGCCGTCTAAGCAAATTACGACGTTGTTAACCGCGTTAACGCCGCTCCAGATATAAGTCGTTTTACAAACAGCAAAGTCTGCGTCTTTAAACGCATCTTGATCGCCGCGCGTTAAGTTGAAATACAGGTTACTGAGCTGGCCGCCGTAAAAATCTTGGCAGAAAGCGGCGTTTCCGTGCCCTACGAACTGTGCGTCCAGAATGATATTCTCGAACACCGCGGGGAATATTACGATATTCATATCGGAATATTCGTAAGCGTCTTCGACGAGCTTACCGTTTAAATATACGCTGCCGCCCGAAATGCTTACGCCCTCTTCCGTTTTGTTTTTGTGCTGTATTAAACTGGTACAAATTCCGCCCGCGTTGGACGTAGTAAACTTAACACCGGTAAACGCTATATTTCTAACCTTACAGCACGACATACCGCCAAACAACGACTGAGTGCCGCTACCCGTGACGGTTATGTTCGATAACGTATGATAGCCGCCGTTAAGTTCGCCCGTAAAGCCGCCGAACTGCCCGGCGTAATTTACGGTGCTGTAAGTAACGCCCGTAAAATCGATATCGTTTGCCAAATAATAGCGTGCCGATATATCTTTTTTAGCAATCATTTTCAACCAGTCGTCCGCGTCGAAAACGATAGACGTATATACGTCCGCTTTTACGAAAACCCTGACGGAGCCGCAGGTAACCACTATATCCGTTGCCCCTACACCGACTGGTGTTACCACGCCGTTTTCGTCTACCGTGGCTATACTTTCATTGCTAGAACGATAGGTGAATTTTTTGGCGTTATCGGCTTGTTCGCCGTTTTCGGTTTTAACGAAGTACGTCGGATTAACGGAAGGCGTGTTTCCTTCTTCTAAAGATAAATACAAAACTTCGTCGGCCTCTATGCGGTCGTCCGAAACTTCCGCGGCGGTAACGGTTACCGTACACGAATCGGATACGGGGCCCACGCTTGCCGTTATCGTGGCAGTGCCCGGCTTTTTTGCAATAACCTTGCCCGAAGCCGAAACGCTTGCAACCGAAGCGTTATCGGACGACCATTCGGGCGTTTTAGAAACGTTTACGGTTGCAAAAAGCGTAGAGTACTCGTCTTCGACGATAGTGAGCGAATTAACGTTCAATTTGACCGTTACGGTGCTGTAATCTATACTCGGAGCGGGCGTAAACGACGAAGACGGCGGATTAACCGACGTTCCGGGCTCTATGGACGAACCGCCCGAAGGACTTTCGCCCGGGTTATTGAACGAGCACGCAACGAGCGAAAGCGCGCAGCCTGCCGCAACGATAAACGCTAAAATTTTGCTTTTTTTATTCATTTTATTTTCCTCCAATCGCGTTAACTGTTAAAGAGTTGTGCGTACCACGTTTCGAAGTTAACTTCCATCGAAGTGCCGCTTTCGCGTTCTTCTACTACGTTATAGAGCCTTGAAATGGTTACCATATCGTTGTAATATTCTTCCTTTTTATCTAAAGGAACTTCGCTAATGTGGTGGCGGAACATTAAGAATATGGGCATTAAACGCTCCCTGCGAATACGATTGTTCAAAGTATTGAAACGAATGGGGTCGCTTTCGCGAAGAGGTTCAATCGCTTCGAGTGCTTTGTCGCAGAAATCCATCATCGTATCGATGACTTCCATCGGCCAAAACGCGGGATCGGCGCCGTGTTCGTATTTGATATTACCGTTTAAGCCTTTGGTTTCTTCCATATATTCGTAATAAGAACGAATAAAGTTATATAAGCCCGCGATGTTTTCGGCACCCTCTCCGTAATAATGATTGATAAAGTCCATGGCAAGCTCGTTATAATCTTGCGAGTTATCGTACATTAACTGCGATTGCGTGTATATGCGCAAAGATTCGAAAGAAAATATCGCGCTGGTAGAGTTCGCTTGGTCGTACAAATAGCCTATGCCGGAATCTTTATAGAAAGCGTATTGCTGTTTATACGCGCCGATGTTATCTTGCGGAACCCAATAGTTAAGGCAAGCCAAACTGTAAGCCCAAACTATAATGTTGCTTTTGCCTTCGTAACCGGCGTAATCGAACAAATCTTTCCAACCGCGCAATTGTTCGTATTGAGTGGTATTGCTTTCCGCCGTGATCGGGGCGCTGAAGTCCGCGTCGATCGGGCAATACATAAGCCTTACTTTTTCGTGAATTTCGAATCCGTCGTAATAGGGTTGATATTTTCCGTCTTTATCTAACACGGCTACTTCGTTGCCGCTTGCGTCGACCGTCGTTTTTATCGGCGGTTGTTGCGAAGTTTGATAAGCGAAGAATACGTAATACATTTCCCTATCGGGATAGTTTTGTTTCATCCACGGATCCAACTCCTCGGCTATCAAGTTGGTAAAATGCAATTCTTGACCGCCGTAGTTTCCGTACAATTCCCTTTCTGCCACGCAGTTATCGCAAGTGCACATGTTTGTGTTATCCTCATGTCCTACCATTATGTAACGGGCTTCCGGATAACCTTCGATCCATGTTTTCATTTTTTTGACCATTTCTTTGCGCATTTCCGCATTTGAATAGCAAACCTGCGTACCACCGGTGTTCCCGTAATATTCGGGATGAGCGTCCATGTATTCTTCTACGGGCAGATAAACGGTTTCTACCGTGTGCGCGAACGTTGCCCAAATACCTTTGCCGAGTTGCGAATAGAACTTCATTTTGCGCTTATATACGCTCGTAAGCGAAAGCCCGGTCATATCGCGAACGTCGAAAGAAGGAACGAAATGCTCGTTGAAATCCAAAAGAGGCATCGTTTGCATTTCGCGATAATAAATTTCGTCGTAAGCATAGTTTACAAGCCCTATGGTATCGCCGAGCATATCGTAAACCCCGCAGAAAACGCCGTTACCGTCTTTCGCATTTATTATTAGCGTTTTGCCTTCGCGCTTTAAAACGTAGCCGGTTAAGCCTAAATCATCGGTTAAAGCAAGGCTTTCGTCTTGAGCGAGCGCACCGCGATAAATCGAAGTATCGCCCAGCGAAATAACCTTTTCGGTTTCGCTAAAGCTTTCACCGTCGGTTTCGATGGGAAGTTCCGCGCCCGTAGAGTAGCGGATATAAGTTTTTAACTCGTTCGCGGCGAAAACGACGTTATCGTCCGCGTCGGTTGAAATAACTATTCTGTAATCGCTTTTTCCGTTTTCGACTATATTATAACCCGAAACGGGAACGGAGCTTTCGCTTTTAACGACGTCTATAACGGTTCTGTCCTCGGAAGATCCGACTTTATCTCCGCCGGGAGTAGGCGTTACCGAATTATTCCCGCCGGGGGCCTTCCCGCATGACGAAGCAAACACAGCGGTAAACGCCGTAATAACACTTAAACAATAAGCAAGAATTTTATTCTTTTTCATAATTTTTCCTCCTTATTTCGCCCTTACGGCAAAGCTGTAAGTCATTATGTTGTTATTAGCATCCATAACGAGATAGTTAACGCTGTAATAGCCCTTGGTTTCGAATTTAACGGTGTTATTCGTTACACGTTGAGACATGCCGTCCGGAGTGAAGAAATAAACGCGAACTATTAAATCGTTGATCGAGTAGTTGTCCGCAAGAACGTAATCGGGGAGCGCTATCGTGCTGCCTACGTCGACTACCTGAGGAATATCGCTCTTGAACGTTATGGAAGGCTTAACCGCGTCGTAAACGGTGAATATCTTTTCGAGTTTACCGTTATTGCCGGCACTGTCCTTTACCGAATAAACTACTTTATAATAACCTAAATTTTCGGGCGTAAAGGTTATATCGCTCATTGCGGACTGTTCCAAATAAACCTCGCCGGTAGCCTCGTCCGAAATTTTTACGATTACTTCGCCTATCGAGCTGAGCACGTCGTAAGCGTAAGCCGCGGGTATTACTACTTTGCTGCCTGCCGCGTACCTGCCCTCGAACTCGTTCGAAAGAGTTATGGCGGGTTTTTGTAAGTCGCGATTAATAAGGTTTATGGTTTGGTTGTTGATATTCTTAACGCCTATGCGAGTTTCTCCGTAAACGCCGTTCGCTTTAATCGTTAAATAAACGGAATTCGCTTTAAATCCGCCCTTAAACGTGCCTATCGCGACGCCTAAAGAATCGGCAAATTGCTTGGTTTCGGCGGAATATTTGATTTGAATCGCGCCGTTGCTTACTTTAACCGAAGCTTCCGTGCCGCCGTTAAGCGATGCGTATACGCTAGTGCCGGAACTACGGAATTTTAATTCCGCCACCGCCGAAGCGTCGTATATATCGCGGAAAATAACGCTTATCGTTTCGTAATTGCTCATTTCTGCGTTTATGCCGAATTGGACGTTGAGCTTGCGCGCGTCTATCGGGCGAATAAACGAAAGCGACATGTCTTTTTTAGTATCGGTCGCGGTAAAGTTAACGTTATGTTGGTCGGTAGTTTTTTCTGCGTTTTCCGTTACAAAATAGTTCGTTAAGAAACCGTTGCCGTTTTTTATTAGCAATACGGGAACTTGTTTTTCGATAACCAACGCGTCATATCCTTCGCCGAAAATAAACTTAACGGTTGCGGCATCTGTTGCAGCGTTAAAATCGGGCGTGTATTTTCTGTCCGCGCCGATAACGTGCGTGCCCGAACCGTCCGAAACTTCGATTTTCGCGGCTACGTCGGTTCCGACGCGATTTGCATCGTACGAAACCGCGATATATTCCGAAAAAGTGAACGTATCGCCTACCATAAACGCGGGAGGAATAAGAATTTCTTCCGCATCGAACACGGGTTTATCCGAAAGAGCTACGTTTTTAATCGTAGCGGTTTTGCTTACGACCTGCCCCACGTAGTCGACCGCTTTAACGGTAACGACGAAGTCGCCGGTGCCTAAACATTTAAACGTGCCGTTTTCCACGGTTATCGTATTGCCGCCGTTTTGTACCGAATATTCGACGGTAGCCCAACCTGCTCCGCCCGAAGCCTCCGCCACGGGAAGTTTGATAACTTCGCCGTACGCAGCCGTCTCGGGAAGCGAACTTAAATCGACCGAAAGCATAGGCTCGTCGATAGAGCTTTTTGCTTGAACGTAAACGATTTCTTTCGTTTCCGCTCCGTAAGAATCCACAGCCGAATATACGATTGCGTAAGTAGTTGCCGTAGCGGGAGTGAATTTGCCGTTCGTTACGCGAACCTTAGAAGTCAACACTCCGCTTTCCACGCGATATACTTCCGCGTTTTGAGAAATTATTTCGGAATCGCCCTTGATAACGGTGTATTCCGGCAATTTATAAGCTTTGTTTACGAGCGCGTAAGCCGCGGAAGAATTCCCCTTAAAATCTACGTTTATAACGGGAGCGGAAGGTTCGATGAATTCGTCGCTTAAACTTACTCCGTCGATTTCGGTAATGTAGAAGTCTGCGTGGTCCGAAACGCCCTTAGCGTAAACGCTTAAAATCACTTCGCCGTTAGTAAATCCGCCCCAAGGCTTGTTACCCATAGACAAATTAGTGTCCGTTGTTTTGAAATCCCTTATAAGCCAAGGCGTAACTACCGATTTATCTTCGCCGTTTGCGGTGTGTGCGTATTTCCAAGCGGGTTCGCCGTATAAGCACAAAGTTTCGTTATCGAAATACAATCTGAGTGCCATGTTTTCAAAAACGTCGTGCATTTCGTGCGTCATGCTGAAGTATTCGTAGAAACCGCCCTCTTCGTGCGTGGTCGCATAGTGAACGGCTAAGTCCGTCGTCCAGAAATCGTAGTTATAACCTATCCAGTTGGATTGCCCGGAAGCTCTGGTACGAATGTATACGCCTTGATTTGAATAAGACAAATATTTCATTCTTATTTCGATATAGTTGCTCGAATCGTGCGCGTCGGTTAAAACTATAAACAACGCGTCTACGTCGGACGAATCGATTTTTTTAGGTTGAGCGTACATTTCGATTAACAAATCGTTATCGAATTTATTAACCAAATTCTCGTCGAAAACGTTATCGGAAAGGTCTATTACTTTTTGATAGGTAAACCTTTCGTTTTCTTTAAGAGATAATTTAACGCCGGTTGTTTCGTTATTTGCAACTACTTCTTCGAAAGTGCCGTTAGCGCCGCTTTCGCCGGTGAATAAATCGGCATATGTCTGCTTTACGTCGAAAGAAACTTCGTAAGAATAAGACTCGTAAGAATAAACAATTTTATAAGTTCCGGTTTCGCTTAAAACGTTTTCGGTTTTAGCGCTTTCGGTGCCGGAAGGATAAACCAGCTTATACATAGCTGTATAGCTGTTACCGCCCACGTGCATTTTTGCGACAGGAACGTTAAACTTCGCGTTCTGAGCGAGCGTTTCGGGAACTTCTTCGCTTAAAACGACGCCGAGCGTGTTTTTATCTACTTTTACGTTAAACGATTTTTTAACTGCGTAGTCGCCTAAATCCACGGGCGAAGAATATTCTATAACGTAGTCGCCGCAAGAGTTGAACGTATAGGTAAACCCGCTTAAAGAATCTTTATATTTACGAACGAGCGTTCCGTCTTTATAAACGTTTACGATAGCCCTTTTCGAAGCGGAAGAAGCGAACAACGAGCTTTCTACCACCGCTTTGGGTATATACATGCTTACGTATTGCCCTATCGTTACGCTATCGTCAAGTTCTTGCTCGAAATAATAATTCGTTTGAACTTCGGAAGCGGCAATCGCGTCGATCGCGTAATACGCGGTGGATTTTACGCCGTCGTTTCGATAAGTATAATAAAGATAATACTTGCCTTTTACGCCAGGAGTGAACGAATAGCCGCCGTTATTTAAAATTTTTCCGTCCGCATCGTAAACGTCTACGGTTACGGAAGACGAATCCAAATTGCCTTTAAAGGGATCTAAAACGGTGGCGACGGGAACTTCGTAAGCCTTGCCTACGACCGCGCTCTTGGATACGTCTGCCTTAACGGTGGGTTTAAATTCGGCAGACTGCGTGCCGAACGAATATCCGCCGAAGGAATAAATTAAAATTTCGCCCTTAGAATTAGCCTTAATTTCGTCAAACACGACCGAAACGGTGTATTCGCCGAAGGTAGGCAAGTCGTTTTCGAGTTTTTTGCCGTCGTTATAAGTGTTTGAAAAATTCCAAACCGGTCTTTCGATGCCGTCGTCTAAGCGAAGTTTTACTTCCATCGCATCGGGATCGAAAACGATGTAAGCCGTTTGCGACGAAAACGAAGTATATTCGTCGACTGCGTTATATTCGCCGCTTAACCCGAGCAATTTGTAAGTGGAACCCACGTAATAATGAATCCCCGCTTTTTGCCCGTCGTAAACGACGCAAACGTCTTTGCCGGAAGCCTTGTTGGAAATCGTAACGGCAAACTGTTTTTTAGTGGTTATGTCCGTAAATAAAAGCGAATAGCTTTTTGTTTCGACGGAAAGTTCGTTGTTCGCGCTAGCCGTAAGCTCAGCCGAAAATTCGCCGTTAAACGAAGTTTTGAAAGCTACGCTCGCGCCGCGGTCGTATGCGTATAATAGCAAGCCTTTGCGCGCTGTTTTGTCCGAAGGGTCGCTTTGATACGCTTTATATTTAACGGTTTTTTCCGCACTTGCGTAATCGAAAACTTCCCCCACCGCCGCGTAAGCCTTGCTTGAAAACGCAACACCCAACACGCCTAGCAAAGATGCCGCGAACACCGCTATCAATACGATAAGACCGACGCCGTGCCTTTTTGCCTTAATCATGCTTTAATACCTCCCTCGGTAAGATTTCCCATAATTTTGTTTCTGAATAAAATGAATACTATAAATATCGGCATAAATACCGCAATGCCCGCTACCATTTGTTGAGGAACACCTACGCGAATACTTTGATTGTTGGCGTCTACCGCCCAACCGTTGAGCACTGCGTAAAGACCTATCGACAAAGTGGGCTGCTCCAAGAAAATGTAAGGCACTTCGAAATCGTTCCAATACCCTATAAACAAAAGCAGGAACACGGTGCCGACAAGCCCCATGACCAGCGGCAGCATAATGCGGAAAAAAACCGTATAATGCGAAGCTCCGTCTACGAAAGCGGATTCCGCGTATTCCCAGGAAAGACTGTCGAACACAGAGTATAAAATGAGATAATACATCGAGCAAAACCCGAATTTTACTATCCACATACCCCAAACGGTATCGTATATTCCGAGTGCTTGCGTTACCTGAATAAGCGAAGCAGTTCCGCCCACTATGGGCAGAGCTATAACGACCAAAACCGCACCGTAAGTAAAGCTGCTCGTTTTGCTTTTATACTTAGAAGTGCAATAAGCCGCAATTACCGTGCATGCCGTTTGGAAAAACGCCGAACCGCCCGCATATAAAAGCGACGTTCCGAACATATCGAAAAATCCGTAAACCAGTCCGTCCGAGCCGGATACGTAAAACGCTTCCAGTGCCTTGGTATAATTTGAAAATTGCCAGCCCTCCTTCGGCAAGCCTAAACTGTTTCTTTTAAAATCGGGCGCCGTTTTAAAGGAGTTTATTAACGCCCAAGCAAAAACAAGAAGCAAAATTAAACTGTATACTATTAAAATAGCACAAAATACTATTTCGTAAACCGAAAGTTTTTTAGCCCGTTTTTTAGGGGCAGACGTTATTTTTTGCATACTTTTTCTACCACCTTAATAATCTTTGGGGCCGACTTCTGTAAGTAACTTGCGCGTGCCCATGGTTATAGGAGCGACTATTAGCGTAAGCAATACGCCGATTGCCGATACGTAAGGATATTGGGTGTAATCGGGAATATCCGGACCTATCAACATGTACATTTGATAGCCCATGGTTCGAATTTCGTACGGAGTTGTTCCGCCGAACAAGTTAAACAAATAAGCCTGATTGCTTACCATGCTCGCCATAGAAACGCATAAAAGCGAAACCATAGTGCCCCATATTCCCGGGATTATTATGCTGAAAAACGAACGGAATTCGCTCGCGCCGTCTATTTTAGAAGCTTCCAATAAAGACGCGGGTATTTGCACCATCGCGTTTAAATTAAGCAAAATACTGCCCGAGATACCCATTATTACGCTGAAAAACGTAAGCGCGCGCCACAATGCGGGAACGCCGCTTCGGGTGACCTGGTCGGTTAAAAACGGGGCTTTTTTCACGTCTAGCTTCTTTAGCAATTCTATAATCGCCTTATTGCAAAAGTTTTTGTAAAAAACGAGCAAAACCATGCAGCAAATAACGCTGGGCAAAAAAAGTATTATCTTAAAAAATCCGCCGAAACGAAATTTGCGGAATATGTAATAAGCAAATAACAGGCTGAGCGGCGATGCGATTAACAAATTTACCAAGAAATAATATATAGAGTTTTTAAGATAGCCCCACAACTCGGAAAAATTCTTAAAAATCTCGGAAAAATTCGCAAACCCCGCAAAGCTGGTTAACCCCGTGTTTTTATCGTAACTTTCGAACGCCAGCGCGACGTTGTTAAAGTTTACTACCAAATAAAAGATAACGAACTGCAAATAAGGCAGAGCCATCATCGTCCAAAAAAACAACTTGCCGCTTTTTTCGATGCTTTTTGCCGTTCTTTTTGCTTTCATAATTAATCTCCTGTATCAAATCGCGGAAAAACGTTTTTTCCACGATTAACCCCGCCCCCGTTTGAGGGGCGGGATACGTTTACCTATGCCTTATAAGGGCAAGACTTTTTTATTAAATTTTTGCCGCCCAATATTTATAAATCGATAAGAAATAAGTATCGACGCTTATATCGCCTTCGTAATATTTAAGCGCGAGTACGGGGTTGATTTGTTTAGTGCCGTCAAGCATCGCGCTAAATCCCCATTCGCGGTAAGCGAGCATCGTGGCTTTGGTGCGAGTTTTATCCGAAACGGGCTGCCAAGGAATTAACGAGCTGTTTGCGGGTGCTATTCTGGTTTCGTATACGTTTTTGGTAAAATACCCGAATTCGTGCTTCGAATTGCTAGAGAAATATCCGAGCTTATCCAATCTTTCGTCGGAAATTTCATAGTTCAAAGCGCGGAACATGTTCGTATAGTAAGTGAAAGTTAAAAGCGAGCCTTCGTTTTGAAGGAAGCTTAACAATTCTTTGGCGGCAGCTAAACGTTCGGGATACTTGGTAGCGCAGTTGCTGTTGATGAACATCGAAGAATAGTGGTCGCAAACGTTGGTTGTAGCGGTGCCTACTTCTGCCCTGGTCGCACGCGGAAGAGGTAAAATTCCGTATCTTGCGGAGTGCATCGAATCTATCGTTTTGAAGTTTGCGTCTTTAGATTCGCTTAACCACCATTCGCCGTCGATTAAGAAGCCGACGGGTTTGCCGTCGTTATTGGTTTCGTAGTCTATAAACATGTTTTGCGCGTCGTATTGGCTTTGACTCGTAACCGCGTCCTCGTCGAATCTAAAGCCGCCTTCGGCATCTTTACTTGTCATTATTTCGGCGAATTTTAAAGCGTCGAGCTTGCCAGTTTGAAGGTGAATAAGGTCTGCATTGTCGCCGTTTATGGTAACGTCTTTAACTTTAACGCTTCCGTCTGCGTTATATTGAAGGTTTCCGTTAGCGTCTAAATCGGCGATGTTTTTGGCTTCGCCTTCGAAGGTAAGGCTTAGCATCATTTGATCTTTGCCAACGTTGTTAGCCCAAACGCCGTTGATTAAGCTGGTTAAATAACCCGTTTCGATACTATTCCAAGTGAAAGCGGTAACGCCTACGGTTTCCATTTGAATAAGGAGAGCTTTAAAGTCTGCATAAGTGGCGGGCAAACCGTCGTCTACGGTGCCGTATTTTCCGTCGGGACCGGCGGAACGAGCTTCGGTTGCGTCGTTTACGAACAAGTTTTGAACTTTTCCGTGATCGTTAAAATCGGCGGCAGAAAAATCGTCTGCGGTAGCGCCGTATTCGGGGAACGGAGTGGTAGCCGCGCCGTTAGAATCTATGAAGCTGCCGCTCTTTTTGAAATACAAACCTTTTTGCTCGAACAAATCTACGCTGTAGTTAAGGTTCATCGGCGTTTCGAAGAAAGGAATGGCGTAATATCCGCCTTCGGGATGATCTTTAGTCGCTACGTTATAAACCGTTTTATACGTATCGCTCATTTTAGATTCTATCGTAACGCTTTCTTTTTCGGTATAGCCCGTTTTAGCGGGCGATTTTACTACGTCCGTTATATCGAGCAACGCGCCCTTAACGCCGAAGTCGTATACGTCTATGTCTTCGAGCAATAAAACCTGAGCGTCCGAATTAGACATTTTTGCCAAAACGATATTCTCTTTAGCGAAGTCTTTTTGAATTTGAACGCCCTTTTTGCCTTCTTCGAAAGAAACGTTTGCGTAAACTTCTTCGAATTTAGCCAAAACGGTATCCAACCATTCGCGACGCAAACCACCGTTGTTATATTTAACTTTTACCTGAGTTTTGGTATTGTCTATCGTTTGTTCGCTTCCGCCGCCGGTGCCGCCGGTGCCGCTGTCGGACGAAGCGCCGCCGGGCACTTTTCCGCCGCAACCGATAAGACCTGCCGAACACGTCGCAAATACGAGAGTGCTCAGCGCCATTGCCAAAAACTTTTTGAACTTTTTCATTTTCATACTCCTTTAAAATATATTGATTTATATAAAAAATATATTTTCGAACTTTAATCGCCGCTTTAAGCTTATCCGCCGCATACGGCACATCTTTTAAGGTAAAAAAGGCATAATGCCCCCTTTTCCCTTTCCATCCGATATTTTAGCACACCGAACAATCCTTTACCATAGCTATTTTATTCTAAAAACATATCCGTTTTTACTATTTTCGAAGTATTGCGCCCCTTTCGTTTTACTTTTGTTTTTAGCTGTGATAAAATGTAAAATATGGAACATAATTACTTGATTGACTATAACCATTTTCAAGACCCGATTGAATTTTCCGATTTTTATTTGTTTCAATTGGGCAGAATTATCTGCAACGAAAACACTTTTTATGCCAATCATTATCATAACAACTATCACGAGCTGACTATTGTGACCGGCGGCGAAGGCATACTTTCCGCCAACAATTGCTTTACGAAAGTTAAGCAAGGGGATATTTATTTTTCGCCTATGCACGACGTGCACTCCGTTATCTCCAATAAAACGAACCACTTGCAATACGATTTTTTATCTTTTTATCCGAAAGACGAAAATATGAAAAACGCTTTGGATAATTTGATATCTCACCTAAGCGTTAACGACAGAGTTTTTCATTCGAGCAAAATCAACGCGCTTATATCGCAAGCGCTTAACGAAATGCACGATTACGGCAATAACAAATTCGCCGCACCCGTCATTAACGGAATTTTTTGGCAAATAGCGGTTTGTATTTTAAGGTCATTTAAGACTACCCCCCCCCCTAAACTGAACAGTATTCCAAATAACACCGACGATAAAATCGCGTTGTGTTACCGTATTATGGACTACATAAGCAGCAATACCGAAAACATACGCTCTTTAAACGAACTATGCGACGTTTTTAACTTTTCGTATAACTATATTTCGGCTTTGTTTAAAAAAACGACTTCGGTAAAACTGCTCGATTTTTACAATATGCAGCGGCTGAATACGGCGAAAACGCTTATCGTGGAAAACGAACTTACGCTTGAACAAATTGCCGAAAAAATCAATTTTTCTTCGGCGTTCGCGCTAAGCAAAGCGTTTAAGCAACACTACGGCGTTTCGCCAAAAACTTACCGCGAATTAAACAAATAAAAATAACTATTAACCCTTAAAAGTTACTAAAAAGCATAAAAAAAGCCCTGCGCCGCATTTTTAACGCACCCGCAAGGCTTTTTTGTTTTTAATTTTTTATTCGCAATACATAAAACCCGCAAAAGACACGTCTTCCCACAAATCTTTTAACAAAACGCCGTTAATGCTTGCGTTATTTTTAAAATCGTTTATGTCGTCGAATTTTATAGGCGAAGCCGCTCCGTCTTCAAAAAATTCCACGTACCCGTCAACTTCCGAAAAATCGTTAATTTTAATCGTTTTATCGCGATAAAAAAACGCGCCGTATCTTTTGTTTTTATAAGTTAAGGTCATTTCGCTGTAAAATTTTAATCCGTTAATAAACTCTTCGAAAGTAGCTTTAAACGGCTGCCCGTTTTTATATTGCTTTCGCGCCGTCGTAGGGCTGACGAGCATCGGATAACTAATATTCATTCCCTTTTCGAAATCTTCTTCGTCTTTGCTAAATTTCCAGCCGCAATTTTTACATTCGCCGTTTCCGTATTGGTCTTGCAATGCAGCGGATCCACAAATCGAACATTTCACGACTTGATTCTTAACGTAAGGATCATCGTATTTAAAAAATTTAAAATCGTTAGGGTTCAATCCGCAAACGTCTTTGTTGCGTTTTTCCCATTTAAAACGAATTTTATCTTGCCAATTTAAATTTTTAGTCCACTCGTACGTCGTAGGCAAAAATTCTTTAATATTACCCGTCATCGACTTAAAAGGCTCATCGTAACACAACACGACGCTCGGTTTTATTCTTTTAAGCATTTCGTTATAACCGAGCATAAATTCTTCTTCGCAAATTTCCCGATAATAGGTTGAAACCGCAACTATCGAACCCTGTTCGATTCCGTCGAAGCAAAAATCAAAACTGCTTTCGTCGCCCCAACTTAGCGTAGGAATTACTTTTAAACCCTTGCTTTGCCAATACGCCCCGCACCACCTGTTTTTAAATATGCTTTGTATTTGAAGCGCAAGCGGCATGTTTGTAAAAATACTGAAATCCGGGCTTAGAAGACAATAATACTGTTTTAATTTTTCAAGTTCTTCGTCCGCTTTTTCATAAACTTTTTCAAACTTCCAGTCGTAAGTGAAAAAGTGTATCGTCTTATCTTTATTTTCGCTATCTTCCTTTTTTGCGTTTGAGTAACTTAAAAAACTAATTTTTTCAATATCTATATCTTGCTTTTTAATTATCGGAAAATTATATTTACCAGAAGAATTGCAATATAAAAATTCGTTTCTTAGCAAGTTTTGCTTTACTGACATTTTTTTATTTTTCGGTTTTTAAAATTATACCGTCCGCACCGAACGGAACAAAGTTATATTCGTGCGTGTAAGTATCGGGCTTGCCGTTTTTCCAGTCGCCGCGGAAATCGAAGTGATAAGGTCCTACGGCAAGCGGTTCCGGAACGGGAGCGTAATGGTGCGGTCCGAACAAGTTTCTGAGCCCCGACCTAAGCTTTACGGTAACGGCGTTTTCGCCCGCGGAAAGAATAGAAGATATATCTTCTTCGGTATCTAAAACGATGGAAACGCTTTTGCCGTTGCACTCTACGTAAGCCGCGGCAAACCTACCCTTTAAGCTTAATCGTGCAGCGCCGCTTCCGCCGTAATAAATTTTGCCCTTTAACGTAAGTTCGCCTTTAAAGAAGGGATAGCCTTGCGCAAAAAGCTTACTGTTTAACTCGGGAAGCCCGTTTTTGGCGCAAATTTCAAAGTCGTCGTTTAAAACGAAATCGCCTTTTAGGTAAATCGGCTCTATCGAAGTATCGTAATATAAACAATTCCTTAAGCTTTCGGTGGCGAGCGGGTCGAACAACGCGAAATGCACGCCGTCGTGCTGCCAGAATTTAAACGAATAAACAAGCTCGTTTTCGCCTTCGCGCAATGCGTCGGTTATATCGGCTTCTATAAAACACACGTCGAACGCGCTTTTTGCAAAGCTTAAAGGTTTGCCGTTTAATTCGACCGAAATAAAATCTACGCGCTCCATAATTAGTTTAAGCGGCAAAATATTTTTGATATTAAAGGTCTGCTTAACGCTTACAACTCCCTTGTAATCTTCGCGCAAAAGGCTTTCGAACGCTTGCGTTACGGGCATTTTTTCACCGAAAGGTTGTTTTTCGCGCGCTATGCGGGCGTAATCTAAAGTCAAATAGTTTTCGGTTATCGCGCTAACGGCGAAATCTTTCGTTATATCGCTTTCGATAAATTCTTTTTGCGCCGAAGCTGCGGATTTTTCGCCCCGAGATTTAATTAAAATAACGCTTTCGCAAGGACCTAAAGTCATTTCTCCCGCAAATACGCTTTCGGCTAAAGTAGTTAAATTAAAAATGCGGAACCCTTCGTTTTTTAAAACGAAACGCGAGCTTTCCGTAGAAGAAAGGTTTTTTATGAAAACGAACTCGTCGCTTGCGCCCGTTCTGGCGGTAAGCACCGAATTGCCGTCTTCGCAACAATAATCGTATTTTTTGCTTGCGAAAACTTCTTCGACTGAAAAATCGGAACGCAAAACCTCGGAAGTTTTTTCGCCGTCCGTGAACGGAAGCTCGCCTAAAACGCAAAGCTTGCCGTTATATTTTTGCAATAAATCGCGCGTGGAACGTGCGAGCGTGCGCATATCGGGAACTATGATTTTATCGTATTTTCTGCAGCCTACGCGCAAATATTGCCCTTCCGCCGCACCGTGCTCGCTTAATATTTTTTCGTCGATAAAATGGAATGTTACGCCGCGCTTTCTTAAAGATAAAAGCAATTTTTCGAAGCTTTGCTCTATATCTTTAACGCTTTCGTAATCTTCGCTGCGAATGTATTCTAGCCAAATCGAACGGACGGGGTGAATTAAAGCTACGTCGCAATAATCTTCGGTTTCGCCTATCAAACAGCCCAGGCGCGAAAAATAATCGTTAAACTCGCGATATCCTTCGAACCAGTTCGAATGAGGCGAAAATACGGGCGGATGGTCTATTTTTCCGCGCCCCGCCAGAGTGTAAGGATACAAGTGCTGGCAAGTTTTGTTAACGCCGTTAAAGTATTGATATTCCGCAACGCTTTTTAATTCCTTAGGCGTTACGTCGTAACCCGAACAAGCAAAAGTTTCGGTTAATATTATCTTTTTGCCGAGCTGAGCCGCCGCGGAAGCGACTTGCCGCGGCTCTATTTCGCTGCCGCAATTTCTGCCTAACCAATCTATTCCCGGAATATGCTCGTATTCGTAAGTAGGCATAACCGCCGCGCCGCCCCACATCTGTCCGTATAACACGCTTTCTTCAACGGAATGACCGGTAAGCTTGCAATCGTGCGCGTCGCACCAATCGTATACCTTTTTATAAAAATTGTTTACGTAAAGCGCGTTTAACGCTCCGTAATATTTTTGCCTGAACGAATAACCTTGTTCGCTATGCTTGAAAAGCCAAATCAAACCATCGCGCACGTCTTCTCCGCGAGCGGCAAACTCGCCTTCGATAAGCGGCGTGTACGGAGTTGCCCAACGATAAAACTGCGGCTCGTCCGTAAAAAAGCCGACCAATTCTTTACCGAAGCTTTCTTTAAAGCGCGCGTAATATTTTTCGTGCGTTTCGGCAATAAACGCGTCGGTTACGGCGGGATTCAATATATCCGTGTTTGCGGGGCTTAAACGCAAATAAACGTTATGATAAGTTTTTGCGCCCGTGGGATTTTGCACGCGTTTATACGATTTTCCGTCTTCGACGAAGGTTGCAAACGCGGTTTTATCGAACTCGCCTTCGGAATATTCCAAGTATCCGGCAAGAAAATTCTCGTTTTGCAACAACTTGCCCCCTACGAACCCGCTGGGCCAGCCGTTTTCGTCGTATATCCAAGCTTCCATGTTTAGTTCGCGCGCCTTTTTTAAACATGCGCCTATGCACTCGAACCACTTTTCGCCCAAATATTCGTCTTTAAGCCCGGTGCGCGCGTGCATTATAAACCCGCTCGAGCCCGAACGCTTTATATCTTCTATCTGCTTGCACAGTTCTGCGGGCGATAGCGAATTGTTCCACGACCAAAACGGAATGCTGCCGTATTCTTTTAAATCGCCGCAAAGAGCGGCTTTTAATTTTTCGTTCATTAAAATTCCCTCGTTGTTATTACCGATTATTAGAGTTTTATGCGCGAAAGTCCGATTAAATAAAGTAAATTTTCTATACTTCGCTTGTTTCGCGCGCTCACGCGTTATACACGCGCCGTATTTATATAATCTATTAATCTTAAAAAAAAGTCAAGCGTTTTTAAAAAGTTTATGAAACAAAATTTCCGCGCACTTAAAAAAACGGCGAAAATTCAAAACAAATTTCAACCGCAAAAAAAGCTAAAAAACGGTGCGAAAAACGACCGCGAAATTTTTTATCCGCGGTCGTTTTATACTCCGTCCTTAGTTTTGCAAGCTAAAATT
>CAZNKA010000004.1:0-1824 GCA_964573495.1 uncultured Acidiphilium sp.
AAAAAAATAAAAATTACGGCAATTATCGTAATTTTATTGACAACTTCGTATATTTTTGTTAAAATATTTACAGTTCGATTTACGGAGTGCAAAAATGCTGAAGTGTTTGTTAAACGCCGCGCACAACGGTGTAAACGCGCGTTTTAATAGTATTTTCGGAACAATCGAACAAAAATTAAAAAGTGATAGCCCTGTGAATGATTTAAATCGCAGGGCGTTTTTTATAAACTTTAACGGCTAACGCCGTAACGGACGAGAAGATGAAAGAAAAAAAATTCAGGCAAGACCGAGCAAAATGGTTTACCGCGCTTAAAGGCGTTTTAAAAATTTGGTATAAAAAACCTAAATTTTTGTTTTTAGGCGAAAAACCGCAAAAAAGTTCGATAATTTTAAGCAATCACGAAGGCAGTTACGGCCCTTTGCAAACCGAAATTTGGGCGCAGTTCCCGCTTAGAATGTGGGGCACTTACGAGATGAACTCCGGCTTAAAAGAGTGCTATAAATATCAATCGCAGATATATTTTCATCAAAAAAAGCATTGGAATATTCATCTTGCACGGCTCGTTTGCGTAATCGCCGCGCCGCTCACCAATCTTTTTTATAAAGGGCTTAAGCTTATTTCCACTTATCGCGATATGCGCTTTTTGCAAACGATTAAAAAAAGCTACGAAGTTATTTCTAAGGGCGATAATATCGTGATTTTTCCCGAAGATTCGTCGCACGGTTATTTTAAAGAGTTAACCGAATTCTACGCCGGCTTTACCGTCTTTGCAAATTATTGCCTTAAAAAGGGCATAGACGTGCCCGTTTTCGTTTCGTATTATAAGAAAAAAGAGCGGACGTTCGTGTTTTCTGAACCTATATTGTTTTCTAAACTTAAAGAAATGTTTAAAAACAGGGAAGAAATTGCCGAATATCTGCTTCAAAAATGTAATTCGCTTAATAAAATCGATTTATCGAATCCTTCTTTGCAGTGTTAAAAAAACCGCTTGATTTCAAGTTTTTTTCTTGAATTCAGGCGGTTTAATTTTTATAAGTCGTTTTTTGCTAATTTTTTCCAATGAGCGACGTACATGATAACGCCGATTATTCCGGTTATTATTTCAGCCGCGGGGAAAGCTATCCAAGTGTAGTTAAGCCCCACGAACGAAAACGCGTAAAAAACGGGAATAAGGCAAAAAAGCTGGCGCGAAAGAGTTAGCCAAATGCTTTGGCTCGTTTTGCCTATCGATTGGAAAAATATCGGACTCATAAACGACATGGTTGCCGGCAAAAAGCTTAAACCTATAATTCTGAACGCAATTTCGCCTATTTCCATTACTTTTTGCGAATCCGAAAAAATGCTTAAAAGTTGCCGCGGAATAAGTAAAAAACATGCTGCGCTTATCGCCATAAAAAATGCTATTATCGCGGAAGAAACGGCAACCGTTTTCCGCACCCGCGCGTAAGATTTCGTAGCGTAGTTATAGCTTATTATCGGAACTATGCACGTTTGCAATCCCGTTAGCGGAATAAAAAAGAATGACTGAATTTTATAATAAAGCCCCAAAACGATAACGGCTTCGTCGCAAAATTTCGCAAGTATAACGTTAAACGCAAGAATGTAAATCGTAAAAAACGCTTGCATTACGATAGACGGCAACCCTAAAACGAATATCTCGCGCGTGAGTTTTTTTGCAATCTGAAGTTTAGGGCATTTTTTAAACGCTTTCGCGCCCGTAATAATAGCCGCCACGAATTGACCGATAACCGTCGCGTAAGCCGCTCCGGCAACGCCTAAGTTTAATTTAAAAATAAAAATCGGATCTAAAATTATATTGGTAA
>CAZNKA010000004.1:1924-5121 GCA_964573495.1 uncultured Acidiphilium sp.
CCCGTGCCCGCGGTTTGGTCGGCTTTTTCGTTTTGATCGTGCGCGTAAAGCTTAGCCATAAGCGTGTTTACGCCCACGCCCGTGCCCACCGCAAAGGCTATAATTATCAGCTGAAGCGGGTATATTACGGATAGTGCCGTAAGCCCGTCTTGCGAAAATTTTCCCACGAAAAAACTGTCCACTACGTTATAAAGCGCTTGAATAAGCAGCGCGATCATAACGGGCGGAGCGGTTTTTAAAAGTATTTTAAATATGCTTTCGGTGCCGAAAAGCGATGCGTCGGTTGTTGTTTTTTTCATTCTCGACCTAAGCCCTTGCCTTTTTTCTTAAATCTTTGCCTTTAAAAAGAAATTCCGCGCACGAGCCGGAAGAAAGTCTGCTAGCAAGCCGTTCGCTGTATCGCGCGAGTAAATCGTCGTGTGTTAAATTTGTGGTTATTATAAAGGCTTTTTCGTTGTTTAAACGCTCCGATAAAAACGCCGTAAGATATTCTATCGTAACGTTGTTTTTCACGGGTTCGGTTCCGAGGTCGTCTATAACCAAAAGGTCGCAAGTAGTAAGCGTTTCGAAAATCGCCGTTTTGTCGCTCCCACTTGTAATATGATAGGTGAAAAATATTTCGCTTAGTTTAAGGGCGGATAAAAACAATACGTTTTTGCCGCGTTTTTCAAGCTCGGTGGCAACAGCTCCCGCCGCGAACGTTTTGCCGCACCCCGGCGCGCCGCTAAAAATCAAGTTGCGCGTTTTGGTTACGTCGAATCGCTCGCAATAAGATAAAAGCTTGTTTTTCGTGCTTTCGGGCGCAAGATTTTCGTCGTAGTCGTCGAAGGTCGGAAGTTTGGGCTTGGTTATTCCCAAAAAATTTTCCGCGCTTAAAGTGAGCTTTTTATAAAAACAAGCGCAAGGTTCGCCGTTTTTAGAATAGCCCGTGTCGGAGCAAAGCTCGCAAGTATAACGCGGCTTTAAGTCGCGCGCGGTAAGACCTAACGCGCTTAAGGCTTTTTCGCGCTTCGGCAAAAGTTCGGCGCGATTTTTAACGAGTTCGGATATTCGTTCGTTCTGCGCGTTTTCGAATTCGAGCTTAGATATTTGCAAATTCAAATTTTTAATTTGGTAATAAAGGTCCGAAAAAGTTTTGTCCGCCAACGCTTTTTGCGTGTTTTTATAGGCTGAATCGTCGGCGGCTTGCTTATCTTTTTCATATAAAGCAAAGGCGTTTTTTAAAATTTCGTCACTCGTAATCATTTAAATTAAAAATCGATATCGTCGGCGTTGGTTATCAACGAATCGAGCTCCTCCTTAGTGTAGTCGTGCACGTGCGAAAAATGCGACGATTTGTTTTTCTGCGCAAGGGATTCGCCGTCGGTTTTATAAAACGCGGGAATGTTTTCGGGCGAAAAAACGTTTTTCGATTTCCAGTCCGATAAAATGGCGTTCACGTAAACGGCGGGTCTGTTTTTGCCCGCGGCGCGCGCCGCCGCTTCTTTAATCATTTCGTCCGAAAAGCCCCAGCTTTGCCAAACGGAAAGGTTTTGTCTGTCCCAATCGGTGGGGCGGCGGTCAACTCCGCAAATAACCAAAAATTCGCGTATGAATTCGTCGGTTTTGGCTGAGTTTTTAACGTAGTCCGCAATAGAGGAAAGAGTTATCAATCCGCGGTCGTAAAGCCGAGAAATTTGGTCGTTTAAGTCGGACAAAGAGCGGCGGTTTTTCTTAAAGCAAAAACTAGCCAAAAATTCCAAAGTGTCGCCGTCGTAGCCCTTAGCGAGCCAGGGCGAAACGTATTCTTCGACGACCGGGTCTATAACCTGAACGTAAACCGAAAGATTTTTGCAAATTCTGCGCGCCAAATCGGCGTATTCGCTTTTTCTTTTTAAATAGTCGTCGATTTCTTTTTCGTGAAAAAGTTTGTTGCCGTATAGTTCTGTTATAAAAGAATCGAGCGCTTCTATAGTTTTTCTCTTGCACTTTTTCGCAATAAAAATCAGCGTTTTTTGTTCGTATCCCAGTTCCGACTTCCACTTGTTCACAAGGTTTAAGTCTTCTACTTCGGGTTTGCGTTTTATGCCGCACGCTTCGAGCAGTGCCGCGATTTCGCCGCTGCGCGAAAAATAATCGGAAAGTTCGCGCTCTATAAGTTCGGGGGTTACTATGCCGCGATAGGCAAAATCTCTGGCGACCGCAACCACGTATCTGTAACCTATTCCTTCACCTTTTAAATCGATGCAATATTTGCATATCATAAGCATCGCTTCGGGCTTAATTTTAAAGTTTTCCATCACGTCGAAATACGCAGTGAATTCGGCGGTGGAAATCATTCTTTTAGGAAACAGAGCTTGAATAGCGTTTGAAAATTCGGTATATTTTTCGGCTTTGAACTTGCGCGGGCGGCTTTTGCCCGAAAGCGGTAAATATCTCACCGAAAAAGGCTCGTCGCAGAGTATGGCGACGAGATCGTATTCTTCCCAGAACTTAAAGCAATCTTTAACTTCGGCTTCGCTGAGATTAAGCGCGGTTGAAAATTCCGCAAGAGAAATATCCCTTTCGGCTTTGCAAACGAAAAGCCCGTAAAGATAAACGCGCACGCTGTCGCCGCTCGAATCCGGCAGATATTCCGTTATAAAGGGCGTTTCTACGGTAATTACTCCCGTTTTGTCGTAATCGCCCGAAAAAGAACAAAAAGACATAATGTTTTTCTCTATATTTTTCTGAAGTTTTTAACTAATTTAAGCGTAAAACGGGTTAGAGCGCGAAAAAGCGCCGCCGTTTTTTTCGTTCGCTTGATTAACTCGCGCGCATACGCTTGATTTATTTCTCTAAATATAATAAAATATATTAAGTTAAAATGCAAGCAAAAACAACCGAAATAACCCAAAAACAATCAAATCGATAAAAAGCGGAGCGTTTTTAATGAAAATACTTCACACGTCCGATTGGCATATCGGAAAAAAACTCAACGGCAGGTCGCGCCTTTTAGAGCAAGCCGAAATATTAAACGAAATTTGCAACGTGGCTCAACGCGAAAACGTGCAACTCGTTATTTTGGCGGGCGACGTTTTCGATACTTCGGTGCCCGGAGCGGAGGCGGAAGAACTGTTTTTTAAAACCGCGTTTCGCCTTGCCGGCAAAAACCGCGCTCTGGTTATAATAAGCGGCAATCACGACGACGCTCGCCGTTTGTCCGCCTGCCGCGAATT
>CAZNKA010000004.1:5221-22746 GCA_964573495.1 uncultured Acidiphilium sp.
AGCGCGCGCATAAACGATTGTTTTAAAGAAAATACCGAAGGTTTAACGCAAATTTTCGCGGCTCATATTTTTATGCTCGGCGGAAGCTCGGGCGAAAGCGAACGCGATATAGAGCTAGGCGGCACGCGTTTGGTCGATAAGTCGCTTATCCCCGAAAAGTGCGTTTATACGGCGCTAGGGCATTTGCACAAACGTCAAATTATCTCTCGCGAGCGCAACGTTATTTACAGCGGCGCAATCGCGGGGTACGCGTTCGACGAAGTAGGCGTGCAAAAATCCGTAACCGTGTTCGAAGTTTTGGGCGGTGCGGTGCAAAACTTGCAAGTTGTGCCGCTTAATAGCGGAAAAAAATTAGTAAATCTCACCGCGTGCGACGTTTCAGACGCGAAAAAACTGTTGGGTCAATATTCCGATTGCCTTATAAGGCTGGTTTTAAAACTCGAACACCCGCTTTCCGAAAAAGAAAGCAAAGAATTGGCGGGCGATTATCCAGCATTGGTAGAACTAAGTTTGCAAATTGCGGGCAGAAACGACGAAAAAACGGCTGATAGGCGCGCGCTTTCCGAAAAACAAGCGTTCGAAAAATATTACGAAAGTCGCTACGGAGCGTTGCCGCCCGACGAGCTTTTGCAGTTGTATCTTGAACTTATGGGGGCTGACGATGAAACCTCTTAAACTTAGCGTAGAAGGTTTAAAAAGTATATCCGAAAGGCAGACGGTCGATTTCGAAAGTCTTTCAAAAAACGGAATTTTCGGCATATTCGGCAAAACGGGCAGCGGAAAAAGTACCTTGCTCGACGCAATCGTTTTGGCTGTATACGGCGAAGTCATAGGTGGCTTAAAAAGCGCCGAATTTATTAACAGCGGGTGCGATTTTGCTTGCGTAGAGCTTACTTTTGCAATAAAGCGCGGCGGGGTAGAAGAAGTTTACGAAGTGCAGCGCAAGTTTAAGTTTAATAAGACAAAAACGCTGGTAACGCAAACGGCGTCGCTTAAAAAACAAGAAAAAAACGGCGAAAAAGTTTGCCTTGCGGAAAACGCTCAAAGCGTTACCAACCTTTTAAAAAACGAAATAGTCGGGCTTGAAAAAAGCGATTTTTTAAAATGTATCGCGCTGCCTCAAGGCGAGTTTGCGGCGTTTGTAAAAATGACGCGCGGCGAGCGGTTGTCCGTCATAGGCAAACTTTTCGATTTAACAAAGTACGGCGACGAATTAGCCGTCAAAATCAAACGCCGCCAAGACGATTTAAAATTGGAAAGCGAAAGGCTTGCAGGTAGGTTGGAAGCTTTGGATTGCCCGAGCGAACAGGAAATAAAAATCGACGAGCAAACTATACGAAATTATGAAAGCGAGCTTGTGAAATTTAAGGCGGATTTAGCAAAATTCGAAGACGATTTAGAACAGGCAAAAACACTTAAACAAATAACCATCGATATAAATAAAAAAACGAACGAGCTGAACGAAAAGTCTGCCTATAGGTCGATTATCGAGCAAAAACGAAAAAAACTAAACGAATATTCGCAAGCCTCAGCCATTAAATCCGCACTGGATTCGGAGGTTAGCCGAGCAAGCGAAAAAAGAGCTGCGGACGAAACCGTGGCTCGCCTTGAAAAATATTTGCTTAGCTTAAACGAAAGCTTCGAAAAAGCAAAAGAGAACAAGGTTCTTTGCAATAAGCTTTCGGAAAGGACTGTAGAAATTAAGGTCGCGCTAAAAAGTTTAGAGGGATTAAACGATAAAAACAAACGGCTTTCGGATAAAAAAACTAAGCGCGCGGCACTGCTGGAAGAGTATTCGTCGCTTATAGCCAAACAAAAAGAACAGCTTGCGAAAATACGAGAATTAGAAGAGGCTTCGGAAAAGCTTAAAGCCGAAATAGAAAAAACCGATACCGAAGGCGTTTTAGCCGAATTAAAGCGCGACGTAGCCGCCGCGGCAGTAGGCGAGCTCGCCTCGGAAGAAATAGAATTTTTGCAAAATTTAGAAGGCGCGATTATTAAAGAAGTAGGTGGTGAAAGTGCCGTTAATCGACTTATAGCCGCACATATTTATAAATTAAGCGAAAAAATCACAATGAAGAACATCGAAGAAAGCGCCGTTATAACCCGTGTTGCTTCGGTTTTAAAAAGGCGCGCGGAATTCGAAGGCGAGCTTAAAAAGAACGAGGCGGAAAGTCGCGCCGCGTCGCTTCGCGCAACCGATTTCGAAAGTCGCGCCGCCGCGATAAAGGAAGAAGGCGTTAAGGTTCGCGTCGAATGCGACGAGCTGGAAAACGGAATAAGGAGCGCGTTAGGCGGATTAACTTACGAAAATGCTTTGCAAACGTTAACCGCGGAGCTTGAAAAAATTCAGCGCGAAATTAAACTTTACGGCGAAAATTACGAAAAGATATACGCCGAAAAAAGCAAAACCGAAGGGGAACTCGCCGCCGCGCGCGAAAGGCGAGCTTTAGCCGAAAAACTTTTTGCACAAAGTTTAGAAGAATTAAACAAAAAGCTTTTCGACGTAAAAATGACTTACGAGCAAGCACGCGCCGCCCTCGATTATCCCGAAGTCGAAAACGACGAACTTTTGGTTAAAAATTTCGATACGGACGTAAAAGTTCTTGAAATTACGCTCGGTGAATTGAACAAAAAAGCAGCCGCGTTCGACGAAAAATATCGCGACTTCGAAAAAATAACGCTCTCTTGCGAGAAAATTCGCGAAAAAACCGACGAATTGAATAAAAAACACAGCGAATTATTCGTTAAGCATAAAAACGATTTGAAAAATTTAAACGAAAGGTGTATAATAGTCGAAAAGAGCGAAAAGCTTTCGCAAAGGCGCGATTTGCACGGTCGGCTGTTAGAAGTAGTAAAAGCCGGCAGACTGATGGAATTTATCGCGGACGAATATTTGCAAGAAATAGCTTGCGAAGCCGAAATTCGCGTGCTCGAGCTTACGGGCGGCAGATACGGCTTGACGTACGACGGAAACTTTTTCGTAACCGATAATTACGCCGGCGGAATAAAACGCCCCGTAAGCGGGCTTTCCGGCGGAGAAACGTTTATAGTGTCGCTGTGTTTGGCGTTGGCGCTTTCTAAGCAAATCAGCGCGAAAGCCCTCCGCCCGATAGACTTTTTCTTTTTGGACGAAGGTTTCGGCACGTTGGACGAAGATTTAATCGACGCCGTTACGGACAGTTTGGAAAAACTTCGCATGTCCGATTTTACCGTGGGTCTCATAACCCACGTTACCGAGCTGAAGAACCGCATAGCGTCTAAACTTTTCGTTCACGGCGCGACGGCGGCTCACGGGACGATTATCGAGTGCTGATTTTTAAGAGAGCAAAAATTGCGGGTAACCGCTTTTAACGGAGAAAAAGATGGAAGAATCTGCAAGCAGAATACTTACGCCCTCCGCGGTGTGGAAGGATTTTAAGGGCGATTTACCGCTTAAAGAAAGCAAAATAAACGAGATGACTTACGACGGGATTTCTTATACCGAGGTTTATTTTTCGGGAAGGGAAACCGAATCGGGCAGAGTTCGCATATACGGGCTTTATGCTCGTCCCGTGGCTTTGCCTAAAAATCGCAAGCCGGGCGGCGTGCTTATTTTGCCCGATTTTTGCGAGACCGTTAATTTAGAAACGGTTAATCATTTTGCGAAGCAAGGTTATTGCGTGCTGATGGTCGATTATCGCGGTGATTTCGAAGGCGTTCAAAATCACACGAATTATCCCACGGAAATAGACTATGCCAATTACGTTAAAGCGGGAGACGGCTTATTTAAAGCCTTAAAAAGCGCGAAAGAAACGTGTTGGTACGAATGGGCTGCCGTGGCGAAATACGCTTTGGCATATTTAAAAAACAAACCCGAAGTAGGTAAAGTAGGTGTAATCGGCATAAAGCAAGGCGGAAACGTCGGTTGGCAATTATGCGCGAACGAGCCGCGCGTCGACTGTTTTTGCCCGCTTTTCGGAATGGGCTGGCAAGCATACAATAAGATTTTTAAATACAGCGGCGAAGAAACCGAACTCGTTATGGACGACGAGCGTTATCGCTATTTAGGCGGCGTAGACGCGCACGTTTACGCGCCGCACGTCGATTGCCCCGTGTTTTATGCCGCGGGCACGAACAGTTCGGATTTCGATTGCGACAGAGCGATGGATACTGTGGCGCGCGTGAAAAAGGGCGTGGTTTGTTCGTTTAATTTTGCTCCTCGCCTTAAAAATTCGATAGATGCTAAGTGCGATTCGTCGCTTTCGGTGTTTTTAAAAAAATATCTTTCGTCGGAAGGTACCAACGTAGAAAGATATTACATTCCGGAAGCTCCGCAAATAAGCGTGGCTGTAGGCGAAGAAGATAAAAATACGATTTATCTCAAGGTGGAACCCGATAATTTCGATAAGCTCGTTTCGGTAAACGCATATATGAGCGAGGGCATAGTGGACCCTTCGAAGCGCAACTGGATTACCATGTCGCCCGTGCATAAACGCGAAGCGGGTAAAAAATATTTTAAGTTAGGTTTGGGCGGCAGCGGCGATTTTATAACCGTTTTTGCGGTTTGCGAATATAAAAACGGCGTTTCGGTAAGCTCGCGCATGTTATGCAAAAAAATAGAGCCTTCGCAGCCCGTTGCCACAAAAATGTTATACAATTCCAAATCGGGAACGGATAGTTTTACCGTTTTGGAAGAGGAAAAACACTCTTTGGGCGGGGTATTCTTTTTAGAGCCGCGCGGGGTCGAAATAGTAGAGTGTTCGAACGGCATAGCAGGCGTGCTTTCGCCCTTCGGGTTGCTCACGTATAAGATAGGAGAAAAGCGTTTTACTTTCGACGAGCGTTCTATTTTAAAACTGGACGTATATTGCGAAGAGTTTACCGTTCTTAAAATTTCGCTTACGCTGGACGAGCATGGCGAGCTTTGCGATTATTCCGTGGTAATTAATTTAAAAGGCAGTAAAGTTTGGCAGAACGTACAAGTTACTTTTAACGAATTAAAAAGCGAAAAACGTATGGGAATAAAAGATTTTTCGTCCGTAATCGCGTTAAAAATCAAGGCGGAAAGCCGTTTTGCCGTAAACAACGTGCTGCTTATATGATTTTATCGGGTTGTTTAGGCGGCTTTTGTTTAGGCTGCTTCGAGGTTTTGGCTGAAAATGAGTGATATACGCGAAAGCCTTTTAAAAAGGCAGCAAAAACAAAAAATTTCCGACGGGGTAGATACTGCTTTTTCCGTTTTGATTTTAGCGGCGTGCTTGTTGATCGTATTTGCGCGCGTGTTTTGGTTCGCGTGCGTCGAAATAGATGGTGATTCCATGTATAAAACTCTCGAGGACGGCGATTACGTTTTGGTCAATAAACTTGCGTCTTTCGATCGCGGCGACGTTATAGTTTTCACCACCGACGAAATTTCCGGCGAAACCAAGTCCTATATAAAGCGAGTAATTGCGGTCGGCGGCGATTCCATTGCAATCAAAAACGGAAAAGTGTATTTAAAAAGGTCGGGCGAACCCGATTTTTCGGAGCTGAAAGAGCTATATTTGATCGAGGGAACAGAAACTTTCTGTAAAGGCTTTTTAGAAGAGGGCGAAATAATGACGGTGCCCGAAAATTGCGTTTTCGTGATGGGGGATAACCGCGCCGTCAGTAAGGACAGCCGAACTTTCGGAGTAATTCACGAAAGCAAGATAGACGGAGTAGTCAGCCTCCGCGTAATCGAAAACAAAAACGGTTTTTGGGGCAGATTTTACAAATATTTTTAAAATTAAAAAACCAAAAGAGCGAATAAAAACGCGGGGTTTAAAAACATAAAAAAGCATAAAAGGAATTTAAAATATGAATAAATGCGTAATAACGGCGGAAACCACTTGTGATTTAAGTCCGCAAATTATTAACGAGCGCGGCTTTAAAATTATACCCATAACGGTAATTTTGGGCGATAAAGAATATCGCGACGGAACAGAATTGAAAGCCGAAGAACTTTTCGACTATATCAAGCAAACGGGAACGCTCCCCAAAACGGCGGCGCTCACGCAGTTCGAATACGAAGAATTTTTTAAGGAATGTAAAAAGGAAAGCGAAACGGTTATTCATTTTTGCATTTCGTCAAAGGCTTCCAGTACCTATTTTAATGCGGTTAAGGCAGCCGAAAGCGTAGGGAACGTTTTCGTCGTCGATACTAAAGCTCTTTCTACCGGCGAGGCCCTTTTGATGCTTAAAGCTTCGGACATGCTTAACGCCGGCGTCGAGCCTAAAGAAGTTTACGAAAAGTGTGCGGTTTTGGCGGATAAGGTCCAAACATCCTTCGTTTTGGATACGCTCGATTATATGCACAAGGGCGGCAGATGCTCTTCGACCGCTTTAATCGGTTCTAAAATTTTAAAAATTCATCCGCAAATTTACGAAAACGACGGCGACCTTGCCGTTAAAAAGAAATATATGGGCGCGCTTTCGCGCTGCTTATCGCAATATATTTCGGATTTGGCAAACGAATATACTTCTTACGATAAAACTCGCGCTTTCGTAACGCACAGTCCGTGCGACGGGCGCGAAAACGTAGAAGCGGTAATCGCTCAGGTGAAAGAGCTTTTCGATTTCGAAGAAGTTATCGAAACCGAAGCCGGGGCGACGGTGTCCACTCATTGCGGTAAAAACACGATAGGTTTATTGTTTATAACCGAATAAGTCGGCTCGAAAGTTGAAAGGTTTAAAAATGGTACAAGTTTACAACGAACAGGATTATATAAATACAAAGAAACAAAAAAAGGTTTTTATAAACACGTTTTTAATAACGCTTGCGGCGCTGCTCGTCGTTAATATCGCGGTTTTCGTGTTTTATACGATGCAAGAATATAAAACTCCGCTAAAAACGCCGCTTATAATATTCAACGCGGCAACGTGTTGCATATACGCCGCCGTGTATTACGTTCTGTTCAGTATAAAATACAAGCGCGTGGCGAGTTATCTCCGCATGCTCGAAGATTTTAATTCGGGCATTTTCGAAGAGGGTAGGCATGCTTTCGTTCGCGTGGATTCTTCGGTTACCGAAAAAGACGGAGTAAGGTTTATTCCTCTCGTGTTTTTGGAATGGTCGGATAAAAAGCAAGAATATTATGAAAGGAATATTTTGTTCGACGTTGAAAAACCCGTTCCCGATTTTAAAAAAGGGCAAATGATTTTGCATAAAACGCAAGGCAACGTTCTGGTCGGTTACGAACTTTACGACGACGGAATTTTCGAATAAAACAAACAAATTTTATGCGGCGTTTAAAATCGATTTTGGCGGCGCGTTAAAAATAGAAAAAAATTACGAATATATATAGGAGAAGAAAAATGGCAGAAAGAAAAGACGTTAAGGCTAACTTAAAATGGAAAACAGAGCACATGTTCGCGGATCAAGCCGCATGGGACGCTCTTTACGAAAAAGTAGATAAATCAATCGATTTTAAAAAGTATGAAGGCAAGCTCGGCAATAAGGCGGAATTTAAAAAATGCTACGACGAACTTTACGCGGTTATGGGCGATCTCGAACTTTTGGCGGTTTACGCGTCCATGCGTCACGACGAAGACGCTCGCGTTACCGAATTTAACGCGCTTTTATCTCGTATAGAGGCGTTGGAAGTAAAGTTTTCGTCCGCCGTATCATTCATAACTCCCGAACTGACCGCTTTGGACGACAGCGTTTTGCAAAGCTATATAAACGACCCCGAGCTTAAAGATTACGATTACGAGCTTAAAGGCGTAATTAAATCCAAAAAGCACGTTTTAGGCAAGGAAGCCGAAGCCGTTTTGGCTATGGGCGGGCAGGTGTACGGCTCGTTCTCCAACGTTTTCGGAATGATTAACAACGTAGATCTTCCGTTCCCCGAAATAACCGTAGACGGCAAAAAAGTAAGGGTTACGCACGGAATGTACAGCGTATTGCTTCAAAGCAAAAATCGCGAAGTTCGCAAAAAAGCGTTCAAGGCGTTTTATAAGTCGTTCCACGGCTTGCTTAACACCATTGCCGCCAACTACATAGCCAACGTCAATAAAGACGTATATCTCTCGCGCGTAAGAAAATATGACAGCTGCTTAGAAAGAGCTTTAGAGGGCGAAGACGTACCCCCCGCGGTTTACGATAATTTAATCAAGAGCGTTAACGGCGGCGTTAAACATTTGCATAAATACGTTGCTGCGCGCAAAAAAGTTTTGGGCGTTAAGCAAATGCATATGTACGATATTTACACTCCGCTCGTTGAAGACGCAGAGCTTAAACTCGATTACGAAGACGCGTTTTTAAAGGTAAAAGAAGGGCTTAAACCGCTCGGCGAAGAATACGGCAAATTGCTCCAGCGCGCGCATGACGAAGGTTGGATAGACGTTTGCGAAACAGAAGGCAAGCGTAGCGGTGCTTATTCGATAAGCGTTTATAAATGCCCGCATCCTTACGTTCTTTTAAACTATCAACCCACCACTAACGATATATTCACCATCGCGCATGAATTGGGCCACGCGATGCACTCTTATTTTTCCGAAAAAAATCAACCGCAGTCAAAAGCAAGCTATCGTATTTTCGTTGCGGAAGTCGCAAGTACCGTCAACGAGGTTTTATTGCTCAAATATATGCTTAAAACCACTTCGGACAAAAAACTTAAGAGATATTTGTTAAATTACTATATGGATATGGTAAAGGGCACGTTGTTCCGTCAAACTCAGTTTGCTGAATTCGAAGCGATAGCTCACTCCGCGGCGGAAAACGGAACCCCGCTTACCAAAGAGTTTTTAAGCGGCGAATATCTTAAACTCAACAAAAAATATTACGGCAGAAGCGTAGTTTCGGATGAAGAAATTTCTTACGAATGGGCGCGTATTCCGCATTTTTACCGTGCGTTCTACGTTTATAAATACGCAACCGGCATAACCAGCGCTATTTCCATAGCGGAGCGTATTTATAAAGAAGGTCAGCCCGCGGTAGACGACTACTTCAAATTCTTGTCTTCCGGCGGCAGCGACAGCCCCATAGAGCTTTTAAAACTCGCCGGAGTAGATTTAACCGAGAAAGACGCGTTCGACGCGGCTATGGCATCGTTCGAAAACGCGCTTAACGAATTCATCGCGTTGGGCGAATAAGCTTTTGCGATAAATCCGCGCTATGCGAAAAACACGTTAGGCAGAAAAAACCGCGCCGTTACGCGCGGGGAAACTTTTACTAATTTTTAAGGAGCGCCATGCCCGATAAAATTTCAGTGCTTCCGTTTAATCAGGAAGCCGAGCAATCGCTTTTAGGTTGTTTGCTCGTCGACCAAGAAATACAACTTGAAATTCTTGCCAAGCTTAAAGAAGAAGATTTTTATTTAGAAGCGCACAAGCTTATTTACGACGCAATGAAAAACGTCGCCCATCAAAATAAGCCGATAGATATAGTTACTCTTTCGGATATGATGGAAAAGCGCGCCACTTTGGAAAAAGCGGGCGGAATGAGTTATATAACCACCGTAATAGGCGCAATGCCGTCCAGCGCGAATTATCGATATTATTTCGATATAGTCAAGCGCGACGGCATGCTTCGCCGTATAATTCGTAGCGGCGAAGATATCGCAAAAGAGGCGCGTTCCAGCGCGGATAGCGAAAAATCGTTGCAGTTTGCCGAAAATAAAATTTTTAAAATTTCGGAAGAAAACGAAACGTCGTCGCTGCTCTCTTTGGCGGATACTTACGACGATTTGCTCGGCGATTTAGAACGATTAGAGCGCGATAAAGACTTTAAGCAGGGCATAAAATGCGGGTTTTCTCGCATCGACTATTTAACCAACGGCTTTAAACCGGGCAATCTTATCGTTTTGGCGGCGCGCCCGTCGGACGGTAAAACCACGCTCGCGCTCAATATGCTCGAACACGTCGCTTTAAAAGAAAATAAAGTGTGCGCGATGTTCGCTTTGGAAATGACGCGTGAAGAACTTGCGCAAAAATTGCTTTGCTCGATAGGTTCGGTGCGCATGGATTTGGTGCAGAAGGGCAAACTTTCCGATGAAGACCAAAACGGTTGGCGAAGACTATGGGCTGCTAAAAAGCAGCTCGCGGCTGCTCAGATTTACGTAGACGATTCGCCTTCGAACACGGTGCCGTCTATTATATCCAAATGCCGCAGACTTAAAGCGGCGCACGGGCTGGATTTTATCGTCGTCGACCATTTACAGCTCATTTATCCCGACGTAAGAACTTCGGAAAACCGTCAACAAGAAGTAACCGAAATTTCGCGCGGGTTAAAAGTTTTGGCAAAAGAATTAAAAGTGCCGGTTTTGGCACTTTCGCAACTTTCGCGTTCGTCGGCGCAAAACAAGCGCAAACCTATGCTTTCCGACTTGCGCGAATCGGGCGCTATCGAACAAGACGCCGACGTGGTTATGTTTATTTACCGCCCGGACAAGCAGGCGGACGCCAAAGAAATAGCATCCGGCGCGGTTGAAAAAAACGTTGCCGAAATCATTATAGAAAAGAACAGAAGCGGCGAACGCGGCTCTGCAAAAATGCTGTTTAAAGGCGAGCTTTCGAAGTTTGTTTCTTACGACGACAGAACGGATATGGAGCCCCCGCCCGAGTATGCTCCGCGCAGATCCGGAGGCGACGAATACGCAGACGCGCCGGTAGTGGAATCGGATGCGGAATATTTGCAAAAAATAACGGCGGACGATATTCCGCCCGAAAATCCGGAAGGCGCCGCCCCCGTTTTGGCAGACGACGACGTGTTTTAATAGTCGCGATGAAAACAGAAATTAAATCAATAAACGAAGAATCGCTTCGTTTAGCCAAAAAAATAATAGAAAGCGGCGGATTGGTCGCTTTTCCCACCGAAACGGTTTACGGATTGGGCGCGCTCGCCGCGAGCGACGAAGCCGTAAAAAGCATATATGCCGCGAAGGGCAGACCTTCGGACAATCCGCTTATCGTTCACGTTCATTCAGATTACGACATAACGTCGTTGGTCGAAATAACCGGCGACTACGCTTTAAAAATAGCGCGGGCGTTTTTACCCGGTCCGCTTACGATGGTTTACAAAAGCAAGGGCAGGGTTTCTCCTATAGTTTCGTGCGGGCTCGATACGCTTGCGATTCGCGTTCCGCAAAGCCCCGCCGCGCAAGAATTTTTGCGCTACGTAAACTTACCTATAGCCGCTCCGTCGGCTAATATTTCGAAACATACCAGCCCCGTTTCCGCCGAGCACGTTTATCAAGATTTTAACGGAAAAATCCCGCTTATTCTAGACGGCGGAAGATGTAGCGGCGGTATAGAAAGCACCGTTTTAGACGCAACCGGCGATATCCCCGTGATATTGCGCAAGGGGCTTATAACCGCCGAAATGATAAAAAGCGTGGCGGGCGAATGTCGTTATGCGGACGAAAACACCGAAGGCAAGGTTAAATCGCCCGGAATGAAATACGGGCATTACCGCCCGAACGCGAAAACTTTGCTTTTTCCGCGCGGAAGCGTATCGCAGGCGATAGATGCTTATAAAAACGCCGAAAAAAACGGCGAACGCCCCGTGTTTTTGGCAGACGAGAATATGTGCGAAAAGCTCCGAAAATCGGGCGAGTTCGATATTCTTAATCTCGGTAAAACCGATAAAGAAATGGCTGCTAATTTATACCAACGCTTGCATGAAGGCGAAACTTACGGCTTAATCATATCCTTCGAACTCGAAATTAACGGCGAGCTTATGTTAAGCGTGAATAACAGATTTAAAAAAGCGTTTTACTGCGACGATAAAAAATAGGCAGGTTAAAACAATATGCTTAAAGTAATGTTCGTATGCGCGGGCAACACTTGTCGCTCGCCGATGGCAGAGTATGCGTTAAAGCACGCTTTAAAAAAAGAAGGCGTAAAAGACGTGAAAGTTACTTCCGCGGGGCTTTCCGCGCGCGAAGGCGACTGCATGAACGAAAAAGCAAAACTAGCCTTAAAAGGGCGGGGCGTCGTCGTGCGGAAATTTGCGTCTAAGCGGGTTACTTCCGAGCTTGCCCGAAAACAAAACGCCGTCATTTGCATGTCTAAAGCGCAAAAGCAAGCGTTTTTGGGGTTTAAAAACGTATATTCGATAAGCGAACTTTCTAGCATAGCCGATATAGCCGACCCGTTCGGTCAGTCGCAAGAAGTTTATAATAAAACGTTAGAAGATATTTTTGTCGCATGCGAACAAATTTGCGAGCTTTTAAAAAGCGAAAGCCTAAAATTAGCCGAATTAAAAGCTATAAAAGAACAAGAAAAACTTAAAACAAGCAATAAAGCCTAAGGAGATTAAAATGAAAATCGCAATCGGCAACGACCACGCGGGCGTTGAGTATAAGTTTATTTTAAAAGAGTTTTTGGAAAAACAGGGGCATGAAGTCATAAATTTAGGCACGGACGAGCACGCCTCGTGCGATTATCCCGACTATGCCGCAAAAGTAGCTAAAGCAATAACTTCGGGCGAAGCCGAGCGCGGCGTTCTGATTTGCGGAACGGGAGTGGGCATGAGTATTGCTGCCAACAAACACAAGGGTATAAGGGCTTCGCTTTGCGGCGATACTTACACCGCCGAATTTACCCGCCGCCACAACGATTCTAACGTTTTGGTTTTGGGCGCGCGCGTTATCGGCGTAGAGATAATGCTCTCCGTCGCTAAAGTATATTTTTCGACCGAATTCGAAGGCGGAAGGCACCAACGCAGAGTGGATAAATTAGAAAATTTTTAATAAAAACAGCCCTAAAACGGTTTAAAAAAGGCTAACCGAAAGGCTTAATTTAAGTGCGTTTTGTAAAATTAAAAATTTCGCGAAAGTGCCGATAACGGGCTTATAGCGCGACTTTTTAATTTTAATCCTTGCAAAGCAATGAGCCTTTTTGTCGCCGAAAAGCAAAAAGACAAAATAAACAAAGAGAAAAAAACAAAGCATATTTCGCGCGCGAAAGCGCCGTAAATATAAATTTAAAAATAAAAAACAAAAAAGCGAAACGGAGGTTTTTCGTAAATGAGCAAATTACACGTTCTTGAGCACCCGCTAATCACCCACAAAATCACCATGCTGCGCGACAAAAACACTACAACTAAAGATTTTCGCGAACTTGCAAACGAAATTTCTTTGCTTATGGCTTACGAGGTAACTCGCGATTTGCCTTTGGAGGACGTCGAAATCGAAACTCCTATTTGCAAAACCAAATGCAAAGTCGTTTCGGGCAGAAGCATAGGCGTGGTTCCCGTACTTCGCGCGGGGCTCGGTATGGTAGACGGAATTTTAACCTTGGTTCCCAACGCTAAAGTCGGTCATATCGGTTTATATCGCGATCCCGAAACGCACAAACCCGTTGAATATTATTGCAAACTTCCCGTCGACGCGGAAGAACGCACGATTATCGTAGTAGATCCTATGCTCGCAACGGGCGGAAGCGCCGTCGCCGCGATTCAATTTATAAAAGACCGTGGTTGCAAGGATATTAAACTTATGAATTTAATTGCCGCACCCGAGGGCGTAGAAGCCGTTCAAAAAGCGCATCCTGACGTGGAAATTTACGTTGCCGCGTTAGACGAAAAGCTCAACGAGCACGCTTATATAATCCCCGGTTTGGGCGACGCCGGCGACAGATTGTTCGGCACTAAGTAATCGAAAAAAACATTAAACAAAAAACATCACGAAACAAAAAAATAAAAATATAGCATAAGGCTATAAGCGCGAAGCGTGCAAAAAAGTAGGCTTTGCGTCGGGAATAAATAATGAAAAAAGTAAAAAAAGCAATAATACCCGTGGCGGGTTACGGCACGCGCCTTTTACCCGAAACCAAAGCGATACCCAAACCCATGTATCCCATATTGAACAAACCTTCGGTGCAATACATAATTCAAGAAGCAATAGATAGCGGGATAGAAGAAGTTTTGCTTGTCGTAGGGCAACATAAGGAAATAATCAAGGCGCATTTTTCTTCCGCGCCCGAGCTCGAGGGCGTTCTTTCGTCGCATGGCAAAAAGGATTTTTACGAAAGCGTCGTTTATCCGCAAAGCATGTGCAAAATTACGTATATAGAGCAATCCGAACAGCTCGGGACGGGGCACGCGGTTTTAATAGCCGAAGATTTTGTTAAAAACGAGCCTTGCGCCGTACTTTTCGGCGACGACGTAATGTTTAACCGCGGCGGAAAGCCCGTTTTAAAACAGCTTATCGAAGCCTACGAGCAAAACGACAAAACGGTTATCGGCGTAAAAAAAGTGGGGTTCGACCTCGTCTGTAAATACGCCTCCGTAGAATATTCTCGCGCAAACGGCAGGCTTTACGAAGCGGAAAAAATTACCGAAAAACCCGCGCCGGGCACGGCTAAAAGCGATTTGTCGCCTTTGGGCAGATACGTGTTGAAAGACGGGTTTTTCGACCTTCTTCGTCGTATTCCGCGCGGTGCAAGCGGGGAATATCAGCTTACCGACGCTTTGGATTTGGAAGCAAAAGAACGCGGCTTACTCGCTTACGATTTCGAGGGCGAACGTTTCGATATGGGCGACGTTTTCGGTTTTTTGCAAGCGAACATTCAAACCGCTTTGGCAGACGAAAATCTTGCGCCTAAGTTAAAGGAATATTTAAAAAATCTTAAAATTTAACAAGTTTTGCCTTAAAAACGCACGAACGATTTTAGTCCGCGCGTTTTTTTATGCGGCGATTTTTAAAGCGCGCGAATTGCAAAAAACTTAACGAACGGCAAAAAAAAGGCGGTTGAGCGCGAGATTAGGCGAATTTAATAAAAATCTTAAAGAAAATCGAAATTTTTTTTGCTTAAACTATTTACAAAAACAAAAAATATGATATAATTATTGCAGAGAATAAATAAAGCGGTTTTAAGGCGGGCGTTTCGTGCCGAGGCGCTTTGAAATTAAAGCGAAAAGGGCGTGCTGGCGAATGTTTCCTTGCGAGTTGTGCGGGCGAAATCCCGCAAAAATAAAAATCGAAAAGGTTATCGACGGGCGGCGCATAGTCAAATACGTTTGCTCGGAGTGTGCGAAGCGCAACGGTGTTATTGTTCAAAGCGAGCAAGATAAACGTTGCCGTGTTTGCGGAAAAAGCTTGAGTGAAATAAATAGGGATTTTACCGTAGGCTGCGCGTATTGCTACACCGAATTCAAGAACGAGCTTGCCCCCATAATAGAACGCGTTCAAAGGTTATAAAATGGCAATAAGCGAAGGGACCGTCGTTACCAGTCGAATTCGTTTTGCGCGCAACGTATCCGGGTATTTTTTCGGCTCGCGTTTGGCGCAAAAAAGTAAAGCGCGCGAAATAGTTTCAAAAACGTATTATGCCGCTTCGAAATACTGCGGCTTCAAACTTATCGAAATAGGTAAAATAGCCCCGCTCGAAGCAGAGCGGCTTAAAGAGCGCTACGTTATATCCGAAGCTTTAAAAAGCAACGCGAGCACGGGTGCCGTACTCGTTTCGGAAAACGAGCTGTTCTGTATAATGATAAACGAAGAAGACCATGTGCGCGAACAGCGGCTCGAAAAGGGGTTTGCGCTAAAAAAAGCGTACGAAGCGCTTGCCCCGCTCGACAGGTGGCTCGATAAAAATCTTAAGTTTTGCAAAGACGAAAAATACGGCTATTTAACGGCTTGCCCCACGAATTTAGGCAGCGGGCTCAGGGCTTCTTGCATGATGTTCTTGCCGGGGCTTACAAAAAGGCAGATGATTGGCGCGCTTTTATCCAAAGCCGAAGCTAAAGGGCTAACGGTGCGCGGTGTTTTCGGCGAAGGGTCCGGAGGCGAAAGTTGTTTATATCAGGTAAGTAACGAGGTTACTTTAGGGATAACTCCCGAACGAATAGTTTCCGAAGTGGAAGGGTTCGTTGAAGAAATAGCGGAGCTCGAAAAAACCAACCTTGAAATTTATTATTCCGAAAACACGATAAAACTGCAAGATTCTTGCTATCGTGCACTGGGCACGCTAAGCAGCTGTCGCATTTTGCGGTACGACGAATTTTCGTCGCTTTTAAGCGAAGTAAAAACGGGCGCGATGCTCGGGTTTATTAATCTCAAAAGCGTTTCAGCGTTAGACGATATGCTGGTTACCGGGCGATCCGCCGGAATAAAAAGCGAACTCGAAGCGCAAGGCACCGCCGTTAGCGAGCTTTCCGAAAGCGTTTATAGGGCGGATTACGTTCGCGAATGTTTAAAAAAACTTGCCGATTAACAAAACAATCGGGCGAAAACTGTTTTTAATTAAAAATTCTGATTTAATACTTAACAATTATAATTATCAATACCTTTAGAGGACACGAATAGAGGACACGATGACGGAAGGTCAAGATAAATTTACGCCCTCGGTGCGAAAAACGATATTAAACGCCAACGCCGTTTCTAAAAGCTTCGGCGTGAAATACGTGGGCAGCGAACAAATACTGTACGGGCTTATTTTATGCACGGGCTGTCAAGCCGAAAAGTTGCTTTATAAATACGGCGTGACAAAAAGCAGATTTTATCAAGAGCTTAAAAAGGGTATATCCGTCGGTTTCGATATAGAAGGCTTTACCCCCAATGCGAAGGGCATGCTCGAAGAAGCTACGCTTATCGCTTACGATTCGGGGCTAAAATACGTTGCGACGGAGCATATACTTTTAGCTATTTTACGCATAAAAGATTGCCGTGCCAGCGTTATTTTGCAAATTCTCGGCACGGATATGAACGCTCTTATTCGCGAAACCGAAGCCGTGGTTTTCGGGCTTACGGGTGCGGGGCAACCTATAACGGCGGAAGATAAAAACAGGCAAAGCGAAGCCGTTTCGCCGAGCTCGGATAATCGCGGCACATCGTTTAACGGGCGTGCCGAAGTTAATTTTTCGAACGCGCAAAGCGAAACTCGTGCCGCAAACGGAGTTTACGGAGAAAGTTCGAGCGGGCAAAACGCAAAAGATAAAAACAATTCGAAGCAAAACGAAAATCCGCTTTCCGCTTTCGGCGTAGATTTAACCGAAAAAGCGGAAAACGGCAAGATAGATCCTGTCATCGGCAGAGAAAAAGAAATCGCGCGGGTGGTTCAAACTCTTTCGCGCAGAACAAAAAACAGCCCCGTTTTGGTAGGGGAAGCGGGCGTAGGCAAAAGCGCCGTGGTCGAAGGCTTGGCAATAGCCGTAGCGCGCGGAGAAGTACCCGATAATTTGGCGGGCAAACGTATTTTTTCGCTAGACGTTTCTAATTTGGTGGCGGGCGCGTCTTATCGCGGAGAGTTTGAAAAACGCTTTACGGATGCCGTGGAATACGCTAAAAAATCGCCCGATATAATTTTATTCATCGACGAAATTCACAATCTTATAGGCGCGGGGGCTTCCGGCGAAGGCAAGCTGGACGCAGCCGAAATGTTAAAACCCGCGTTGGCGCGCGGCGAACTTCAGCTTATAGGCGCGACTACTTACGACGAATATTCGAAATATATTGAAAAAGACCCTGCGCTCGAGCGGCGTTTTCAGCCTGTAACGGTCGATCCGCCGTCACCCGAAGGCGCAAAAGCTATACTTAAAGGATTGCGCGATAAATACGAGGCGCATCACAAGGTGCGCA
>CAZNKA010000005.1:0-17157 GCA_964573495.1 uncultured Acidiphilium sp.
AGTAGTTTTTTAATCCACCCCGAACCTACGAGTTTGATTATTATAGCGATTACAACGTAAACGAGACCGGCAAAAGCTACGCCGATTATAAGCCCCCAATATCCGAAGTTGCTAGTTGCTGCAGCGCAAAGAGCACCGAGGAACGTAAACGAAGAACCGAGGAATACCGGGCTTTTGAATTTAGTGAACAAAAGATAAACTATTGTGCCCGCACCCGCGCCAAAGAATGCCGCCGCAGGATCGCAATAAAGCGTGCTTTTATAAACCAATTCTCCTACTTTCCATTCAATTTCAGTTCCAGAAATAATGATAGGAACAAGCAAGGTTGCCGCCATAATGGCGATCATCTGTTGAAAAGCGAACACGAGGTTCTTTTTCAACGGCAATTTAGCGTTTACGCCGTACTCAAGTTTCATAAGTAAAAACATCTCCTGTTTTTTAAGACGCTTTTAAGCCGTAAAAAAACCTCGCCGAGTTCGGCAAGGTAACATTCACACAAAAAATAAGTACGCGAAAACCGCAACCTTATTTCATAATGACGCAGCTTTAGGATAAGATCAAATAAATATTACCCCGAAGCCATAAAACCTTGTCGGCATCCCGTACCGCTCTTTAAAAGCTTAATTGCATCTCTATTTGCCACTATTCTAGCAAATAAAAATTTTACTGTCAAGGTTTTTTAAGGCGTTTTCGTAAATTTAAAGTTTAATTTTTTTTTTGAGCTTTTGCACGCCGCTTTTTTCTTGTTCGTTTCTTATTTTGCATTACATAATGACTTTATTACACTCGCTTCCTCCTACGTTTTCTGCCCCGGCGGCAACGCGTACGCTATCTTTGGTTTGCGCGTATTTAGAAGTCGTTTCGAATTCCTCGATGCCGTCGCAAGCGGATATTCTGTTAACCGAAACTTCGTAAGCCGTTAGAATTTTGCTTTGCGTTTCGCTTAATTTTTTCGTATATTCACGGCTTTGTATTCTTCCGAGCAAGGCAACCTTTTCACCCACGGCAAGATTTTTAACGAAGCGCGCGTTCCTGCCCCAGGCGATGCACGGAATATAATCCGATTTGTTATACGCCCTGTTCACGGCAAGCAGAACGTCTGCGATTTCGCGATTAAAAGGCGTCGTTCGATAAATCGGCGGTTTACAAATATACCCGGAAAGCGCAACGCTGTTTGGGTTTTGTTCTTCGCTGTCGGTAACGATTTCTCTCGCAAAAACCGTTAGCATTAGTTTACTTTTGCCTTCGATCATCTTGTTATAACTTCTGAATTGACCTACCGCGCTTATTTTAGAACCGATATCTAAACTATTCGCCTCGATTAGCCTTTCCGAAACGGTTACCGGCAATACGTCTATTTGCCCGGACAGCCTTTTAACGCCCACCTTCAATTCGTAAAAGCCTTCGCCGTATATTTCATGCGAAAAAACCGCTTTGGTTAGTATTTCGCCTGAAACGTACGCTTTGTTGTTCGTTTTTTCAATGTAACTCATTTTTTATTCCTCCAACTGCGCTTTTGCGCATGTTTATTAATTATTTGTCGATTTTAAACTGCCTGCCGTTTAAGTCCGTTTCATAGTTTTCTTTATATATCAGTTCGCCGATAGGAACGAATTCATAGCCTTCAGACTTAAGGGTAGAAAAGATTAGCGGTAAACTTTCAGCCGTGTGTTTTCCGTTATTGTGGCAAAGAATTATGGATCCGCTTTTCGTCCTTTTTATAACCCTTTTAGCAATTTCCGAAGCACCTAAATCTTTCCAATCCAAGCTATCTACGTCCCATTGGATAGTATAAAGCCCGAAATTAGACGCGGTTTGTATAAGCAAGTCGTCGTAATCGCCGAACGGCGCCCTAAAAAGCGTAGGTTCCTTGCCACACGCGTTTTTTATCGCGGCGCAAGAATATTCGAGCTCTTCTTTTATCTGCGTTTCGTTTTGTTTGCTCATGTAAGAATGTGTTTTACTGTGCGTGCCCACCTCATGTCCGCGCGCGACTATTTCTTTTAAATCGTCGGCGAATTTTTCAGCCCAAAACGAAACGCAAAAAAAAGTGCATTTTACGTTATACTCGTCCATTACCTTTAAAAGCTCGGCTGTATGCTCGTTACCCCATGCACAATCGAAAGAAATCGCTATTTTTTTATCTGCCCGCTCAACCGAATATATGGGTAATTTTCTTGCCGTTTTATTGTAAACAAAAGCGTAAACGATTTCGCTACCGAAATATCCGAAAGCAACGCATACGCCCGCAAGCGCAACGGTAAATATTTTAAATAACAAACTCTTTCTGTTTTTCGTTCGCATCGATTACCTCCGATTATATAATTTTTTAATTCGAATTTTTTGGCAAATTTTATCGATAAAAATAATTTTTTGCCGATTTTGTTTTATTAGCTTTATCGCTTATAAGTATTCTGCAAAATTTACAATTATGCAAACAACATAAAAAGCGTCGTGTTTTTTAACGCGCCGCTTTTTAAATAATAAATGAAAAAATCGCTTATAAAATAAGCGATTTTTAACCATTTTATGTTACACATGAAAATTCTTCACGCGTATATTTTAATTTATGCTATTTTTCTTTTTATTATTTCAGGCTTTTTTTCGCCGCAAACTACGCCCTTGTCGATAATAATCTTTTCGATATTTCCGTCGCTCGGAAGTTCGTACATCGTATCGAGCATTAGATTTTCGAAAATATTTCTAAGCCCGCGCGCGCCCGTTTTTAACTCGATAGCTTTACGCGCAATTTCACGTACGGCGTCTTCTTTCACATCCAAAGAAACGTCGTCTAGCTCAACGAGTTTTTTATATTGTTTCACAATCGCGTTTTTAGGCTCGGTCATAATTTTTACCAAAGCGTTTTCGTCTAACTGCTCTAAACTAACGACTATAGGCAACCTACCGACGAACTCGGGAATTAAGCCGTATTTCGTTAAATCTTGCGGTTGGATATCGTCAACGATCGATTTTTGCCCAACGCCGGATAACCCGCCGAAACCAAACGGCGAAGTATCTTTTCTTTCTTCGATTATTTTATCCAACCCAACGAACGCCCCGCCGCATATAAACAATATATTCGTCGTATCTATGCGCAACACTTCTTGTTGAGGATGTTTGCGCCCGCCTTGCGGAGGAACCGACGCAACGGTACTTTCGATTATTTTTAAAAGAGCTTGCTGAACACCCTCTCCCGAAACGTCGCGAGTAATAGAAACGTTTTCACTTTTGCGCGAAATTTTATCTATCTCGTCGATATAAATAATGCCGCGTTGAGCCTTTTCTATGTCGTAATCGGCATTTTGAATAAGCTTTAACAAAATATTTTCAACGTCTTCGCCAACGTACCCTGCTTCGGTCAACGTAGTAGCGTCTGCTACGGCAAAAGGTACGTCTAAAATTTTCGCAAGAGTCCTGGCAAGTAAAGTTTTTCCGCAACCGGTAGGTCCTAAAAGTAAAATATTGCTTTTGTCGATTTCCAATCCGTCGTCCGCAATAGATTTTTTGCCGGAATAATTTATTCTTTTGTAATGATTATACACCGCTACGGAAAGAACTTTTTTTGCTCTTTCCTGCCCGACGATATATTTATCGAGTTCCGCCTTTATTTCGGTGGGTTTTTTTAGTTTTACCGCCGATTTCGGTGATTTTTTTTCGTTTTCGTTTATTACTTGGCGACAAATTTCAACACATTCGTCGCAAATATATACACCGTCCGGTCCGGCAATAAGCCTACGAACTTGCGAATTCGGCTTACCGCAAAACGAACAACGAAGCTCCATTGTTTTATTATCTGAAACGTTTGCCATTTTACCTCACAAATATTAAGCGCGCTTTTCACATACGCCGTCTACCAACCCGTATGCTTTAGCTTGTTCGGCAGACATGAAATTATCCCTATCCGTATTGCGTTCGATAACGTCGAGCGCTTTACCTGTGTTTTCGGATAATATTCGATTAAGTTTTTGCTTTGTTTCGATTATGTGACGAGCATGTATTTCAATATCGCTCGCCTGACCTTGAGCGCCGCCTAAAGGCTGATGAATCATAATTTCGGCATTGGGAAGAGCAAAACGCTTGCCTTTAGCCCCGCTTGAAAGCAAAAACGCCCCCATACTGGCGGCTAAACCTATGCAAATAGTGCTTACGTCGCATTTGATATAATTCATCGTGTCGTAAATGGCAAGCCCCGCGCTTACGCTTCCGCCCGGACTATTGATATATAAAGAGATATCCTTGCCTTCGTCTTTACTCTCGAGATATAAAAGTTGAGCTACAACCGTGTTTGCCAGAGCATCGTCGATTTCGCCCGTAATGAAAATTATCCTTTTTTCGAGCAATAAAGAATAAATATCGTAAGAACGCTCTCCGCGCCCCGATTGCTCGATAACCATGGGAATTAAAGCCATTGTTAAATACCTTTCGCTTGCCTTCAAAGCAAAGCGTATATTTAAATTATATTTTTATCGGGCGAGTTTTAGTCGCCCGATCGATTATTTTATTATCTAATTTGTTGAATTTTTTTAACCGATTTTGTTGTTTTTAATAAGAAATTCAAAAAGTTTGTCGATTACGATTGAATTTGCGATATATTCCGCTTGGCGTGCCGGCATATCTTTTTTATATTCCTCGAAGTCTTTTTCAACCGCTTTAGCTTGTTCTGCGATTTTTGCATCGACTTCTTCGGGCGTTGCCGTAATTTTTTCGTTTTCGATAATCTGCTCTACGACGAGCTGCGATTTCGCACGAGCCTTCGCGACCTCTTCAAAGCTCTTTCTGTATTGTTCGAGAGTTTGACCGGTATATTTTAAATATCCGTCTAAATCCAAACCCTGATACATTAGCCTATATTTCATTTCGTCGATTATGCTATCGATTTGCTTTTCGATAAGACAATCGGGGATATCAACCTCGGTAGAATCGGTAATAGCCTTTACGATTTTATCTTCGTTCTCGCGTTTTTCGGCATCTGCAGCAGATTTTTCAAGGCGTTCTTTTACACCTGCCTTATAAGAGACAACACTTTCTTCGCCTACTGCGTCTTTAATAAATTCGTCGTTAACTTCGGGTAATTCTTTTACTTTTATACCATGAAGCTTGATTGAGAAGACGGCAACCTTGCCCTTTAAATTTTCTGCTGCGTAATCGTCGGGGAACTTAACGGTTATATCGCGCTCGCCGCCGATGTTCATACCGATAATTTGTTCTTCAAAACCCGGAATAAACGTTTTGCTGCCAACTACAAGCGTTTGATGTTCCGCCGTGCCTCCTTCGAATTTTACGTTATCTATCGAGCCGGAGTAATCGATATCGCAAATATCTCCGTCAACAACCGAACGATCGGTAATTTCGATTTCGCGCGCGTTTCTTTCACGAAGCTTTTCAACTTCTTTATCTACGTCTTCGTCGGTAACTTTATGCTCGGATTTTTCGATAGTTAATCCGGTATATGCACCAAGTTTAACTTCGGGTTTTAAGGGAGCAAGCGCGATTAAAATCATCCCGCCCTCTTCGCCGGGTTTAATATCTTCAATCGTAGGTCCGTCGATAACCTTGTAATCGCTTTCTTTATCTATAATGTCGAAATAATATTTATTGAACGAGTAGTTTACTGCGTCCTCGAAAAAAATCTGCTCTCCGTAAGCCCCGACTAGATAGTTATAAGGAACATGCCCTTTTCTAAAACCGGGCGCGCTATATTGACCTTTATTTTTCTCATAAGCGCTTTTATTTGCTTCAAGCCAATCTTGCTTATCGAGTGTCATAGTTACCCTAAGTTCGTTTTTTTCGGTTTTTTCTACTTTGTAATTCATTCTTTATCGCTCCGTTTTTTTCTTTGCTTAGCTATTTTATCAAATTAATTTTTAAAAGTAAAGTTTTTAACCCAAATATTTTACTTTTATTGAGAATTTGTGTATAATAATCCTCGAAACACACCAAAACTAAGGATTTTTTAAAAAACAATGCCGCAAGACGCTATTACGCTAAAAAAAATGGCTCACGAATTAAACGCAATTTTATTCGGAGCAAAAATAAACAGAATAACCCAACCAACCCAAGAAGAACTTGTTTTTTCTATTTACACAAAAAACGGTGCGGCAAAATTACTAATAAGCGCAAACGCCGTTAATCCACGCGTAGGTTTTACAAACATCGAACGCAAAAATCCGATAAGCGCCCCTTCGTTTTGCATGCTCGCGCGCAAACACCTTCTAAATGCCTCGATAACAAAATGCGAACTTTTAAACAACGAGCGCATAATTAAAATTTCTTTCGACGGCAAAAACGATTTTCTAGAAGCCGTAGAAAAAGAACTCTATTGCGAAATTATGGGAAAATATTCCAATTTAATACTATGCGAAAACGACGTAATTTTAGGAACCATAAAACCCTTTTCGCTTGATTTTTCAAAAACGCGCGCGCTTTTATCGGGCGCAAAATACGCGACTCCGAAATCGCAAGATAAATTAGATTTTGAAAACAAAATCGCGGTAATTCAAGCCTTCGAAAATTTTTCGGGCGGTGATCTTGCTCAATATATTTTTAATACGATAAAAGGTTTTTCTCTGCCGGCCGCCACTGAAGTGTGTATTCGCGTTTTCGGAAACGTTTTATTCGATATACCTCTTAGCGAAAAATTAAACGCCGAAAAACTTTACGGCGGAATTTTCGATTTTTTAGAGCAAAATCAAGAACAAAACACGCCTTGTATCGTTTTTTCAAACGACGCAATACCTGCGGATTACTACTTCACAGACTATCTCTCCGTTAAAGGCGAAAAAAAATATTTCGATTGCCTTTGCGATGCAGAAGAAGTTTTTTTCGACTTAAAATACGAACAAAAAACTAAAAACGAATTAAAAACGAAATTACTTTCCGCAACAAATTCCGCACTAAAAAAAGAACGAAAAAAACTACAAACGATTTTAGAAAAAGAAAAAACCTGCGCGAACGGCGAAACTTATAGGATCTTCGGCGAACTTATAACCGCAAATCTTTATAAAATCAAACGCGGCGATTTAAAACTTACCGCGATTAATTACTACGAAGATAACGCATCTGTCGAAATAAAATTAGACGAAGCACTTTCCCCTACGGAAAACGCACAAAAATATTTTAAAAAATACACTAAAATAAAAAACACCTTAAAAGCAATCGAACCGCAAAAACAGCAAGCACTTTCCGAATCGGACTATTTAGAGTCTGTATTGACCGAAATTAACGCAGCACAAAATATAGAAGATCTTCTTGCCGTCGAAGATGAACTTAAGCAAAGCGGAGTCATAAAAAACCCGAACGAAAAAAACGAAAAAAATAAAAAAATTAAAAAAGCCGATTTAAAAATTAATTATCGCGTTTTTGAATTTAACGGGTTTAAAATACGCGCCGGTAAAAACAACGTTCAAAACGATAAACTAACGGCTAATTCAAAACCGACAGATACCTGGCTACATGCAAAAAACTATCACTCCGCACACGTCCTTATAGAAAGCAACGGAAAACATATCCCCGACGAAATTATTTTATTGGCTGCCGAAATTTGTGCTTTTTACAGCGAAGCAAAAGGCGGCGGAAAGGTTGAAGTGGATTACGTATTAAAAAAATATGTAAAAAGGCCCCCTCAAGCAAAACCCGGCACCGTTATTTATACCGATTTTAAAACCATTTTGGTAACTCCGAACTCTCACAAAAATTTGGAACAATAAAACGCACAATCATGCCTCACATAAAAAAATTAAAAATGCGGCATTTTTTATAGCATTTTTTTAAAAAACAGTAAGCCTTATCGACCTACTGTTTTTTTGCATTTTTATATTCGCTTTTATATGCTACGGCTTCGTCGATAAGATGCTTTGCATGGTTTTTTGCAGTTATATCGGAAACCTCTCCGCCGATTAATCTCACTATTTCGTAAACTTTTTCGTTATTTTCAAGCACGCGAACTTTCGTAAAAGTTTTTTCACACTCTTCAACTTTTTCAATAAAAATCGAATTATCGCTCATCGCCGCGATTTGCGGCAAATGCGATATGGCGATTACTTGCTTAGTTAATGAAATTTCGGCAAAATTTTTTGCAACGATTCCGGCAACCACCCCACTCAGCCCGGCATCGATTTCGTCAAAAATATAAGTACCGCATGACGTTTGCGCCTGCGTTTTAATTGCAAGCATAAATCGGCTCATTTCGCCGCCGCTGATTATTTTCGAGAGCGGCTTCAAAGGTTCGCCCGCATTAGCCGAAAAATAAAACTCAACTTCATCTAAGCCATTATAAGAAAAAATCGAAACTTCGTTAAACGGCTTTAAATTTAAAAATTCAACCTCAAAACGCGCCCCCGGCATGCCCAACTGCCTTAGTTTATCGGTTACACGAACCGAAAAATCAACTGCATATTTTTTTCTTTTAGAGGACAACGTTTCGCATTGCGAATATGCCGATTTTTTTAAATCGAGTAATTCTTTTTGCAGTTCTTCATATTTTTCATCAAAATTGCTTAGTTGATCGAACTCGTTTTTTGCTTTTTCCAAGAAAAAATTTACAGCCGACAAATCGGCACCGTATTTTTTTTTGATGTTTTTGTATATTTCTAATCTCTGTTCGACCGAATCAATGTCTACGTTTTCTCCATCCAAGTTATCGAGCATGTCGCGAGCTCTTTCACCGATTGCCGTCAATTCCTCTGCACAGGCAGATAAATCGCTAAAAATTTTATCGTATTCACCCCCCAAAGCAACAATCGGTTTTAATGATTGCATAGCAAAACCAATGCCGTCAATTGCGCCGCCGTCATCGCTGATACTATTACAAACAGAGCCTAGCGCAGAATAAATTTTTTCCAAATTTAAAAGTTTATTTTTTAAAGAATCAAGTTCTTCTTCTTCGCCGTCTTTCAATTCGGCAAGTTCGATTTCGTTAATTTGATATTTCAATATATCCAATCGAACGGCGCGCTCCTGCGGAGTCCCGCCTAACGCCGTTATTTGCGATTCACATTCTTTTATTTGTGTTAGAATTGTTTTTAACGAGGCTTTTTCGACCTCAAGATTTGCCTCGCGATCGATACATTCCAATTGTTTTGATTTACCCAACAATAAAAAATGCTCACTCTGCCCATGTACGTCAACCAAATGAGTCGTGATTTTTTTCAACATCGAAGCCGTAACGGTTTCACCGTTAATTTTAATATAACCGTTGCCCTTTAAATCATACCTACGCTTAATGATAAGATCTTCATCTACCTCTATTCCGAATTCACCCAAAACATCGGCTACTTCTTGGGAATAATTTTTAAAAGTACAACTAACAAGACAAAAATCTTTGCCGTGCCTTATTAAGCTTTTATCGGCTTTTGCGCCTAGAACGAAATTTATAGAATCAAGAATTACAGATTTTCCCGCACCGGTTTCACCGGATAAAACGTTAAGCCCCTTTGAAAATTCTATTTCCGCTTCGTTAATAAGCGCAACGTTTTTAATATTTAATCTGCTAAGCATTTTACTCCTCGAATTACCGCTCGAAGGTTAAAGCAACTCTTTAAGCTTTTCGGCTACCAAAAGAGCGTCGGCTGAAGATCGAGTAACTATTAACAGCGTATCGTCACCGGCAACACACCCGACAACTTCTTTAAAATTCAAACCATCTACAGTCGCCCCAACCGGTCCGCCGTTGCTTATAAGCGTTTTTACTACCACTAAATTTTGTGCGGGCTCGATTGAAACTACCGCGGCTTTAAACAGCGACAAAAATTTCCCGTTATCGATTTGTTTGCTTTGGCTAACTTGCGCGTAGCGATATTTTTTTTCGCTTCCGTTTACCTTTATTAACGAAAGCTCGTTTATATCGCGCGAAATAGTTGCTTGAGTAACGGGATAACCGTTTGCACCAAGCAACGCGATAAGTTCTTCCTGCGTTTCGACTTCAACTTGCTTAATTAAATCAAGCAGTTTTTTCTGTCGTTTAATTTTGGACATATCATTTACCCCTCGCTTTCCCAATGTTGCAGTTTATTATTAAGTTTGGCAAAAAAACTTTCGCCTTTCGCCATATTGACGGTAAGATTCGACTTTTTTATTACAACTTTTTCACCGATTCCGATAGTAGTTATCAGATTTCCGTCGGCATAAACTCCCGCCTTGTCCGCATCGCGTTTTTTCATTAAAGATATTTCCGAAAAATCGTCATCCGAAAAAACTATCGGTCTATCGTGCAAAGAATGCGGACAAATCGGAGTCGCTATAAGACCTTTCAAATTAGGAGTTAAAATCGCCCCGCCCGCAGAAAGAGAATATGCAGTAGACCCGGAAGGCGTTGCTATCATAAGCCCGTCAGCCAAGTATTTTCCTACAAAATCATCTTTTATGCGCAAACTTAAATTTATGCTACCGCTTTTTAAACCGAATTCGGAAAATCTGGTAACGGCAATTTCGTTAAAAGCATAAAATAAAGTTTCGTTTTTATTATCATCTTTTAAATTATTTATGCGTCCTTCCAAAAAAATCTTTTCTTCATAAACAGTTGAGTTTGATAAAATAGCAGTCAACAATTTCGACGGCAAAATTTCACCTTCGGTCGCACTTAAAAAACCCAAATTCCCGGTATTCACAGAAAACACTTTAGCACCGAACTTAGCCGCGGCAAGAGCGCAACGCAAAATTGTTCCGTCCCCGCCGAAACATATAAAATAATCGCCAAAAAGTTCCGACTGCGAACTTTCGACAGCTTGTTTCATAGAACAAAAAAGCGAACATTCGATATTACTCGGCAAACACTTTATGAACTCGCGAGCTATATCTATAGACTTTTGATCGTTTGTTTTTGTAAATACAGAAAATTTCATTTTATTTTAACTCGTTTAATCTTGAAGTTAAATCGAAAAAAGCACCTTTACCGTTAAAAATATAAATAAGATATTCAACGTTTTTATCGTTTTTCAACGGAGCTTCGGTTATTCCGATTACGCTTAAAGAAAGACTTTCGGCAAAAGCAACAAGCTTTTTTATTACAGAAAACCGCTCGGTTTTACTCCTTACTATGCCGTTTTTTAATTTAATTTTTTTATCCAACTCGAATTGCGGCTTTATAAGGGCGATAATATACCCTTCGTTTTTTACGATTTTTTTTAAAACGGGAAGAACGTATTCAAGCGAAATAAAACTGCAGTCCGCCACAGCGGCATCAATCACTTCGTCAAAATCGGCGGGGGCAAGGTAGCGAACGTTAGTTTCGTCCATAATTACTACTTTATTATTTTCGGCAATGCTTTTATCAAGCAATCCGCGCCCCACGTCTACACAATAAACCTTTTTTGCACCGCGACGCAATAGACAATCCGTAAAACCGCCGGTAGACGCGCCTGCATCTATAAAAATCTTATCTTTAATCTCAGGATTAAATTCACACACTGCCTTTTCAAGCTTGTATCCGCCCATAGAAACAAAAGGCTTAACAGTCGCCCGAACTTCAACTATTTCTTCGTCGGCTACGTCTTTCGCAGCTTTAGTTTCGACCTTACCCGCTACGTAAATTTCACCGCGAGTTATAGCTTCACGAGCTTTATTCCTAGACAAAAAAAAGCCTTTATCTACCAATAAAACGTCTAAGCGCATCTCATTCCACCCTGTTTTTAACGTAATTGAAAAAATCAACAAAAAACAAGTTGTTATCAATATTTTTAAGCGTTTTTATGCAAGACGTAAAAACTTTTTCAATCTCTTTCCTAGTTCCGTCCGTTCCAAAAGTCGAAATAGCCGTAATCTTGTTTTGCTCGTAATCTTTACCGGGCGTTTTACCTATATCGTTAAGAGTTCCGGTTACATCTAACAAATCATCGGTATACTGAAACAGCCTTCCCAAGTTTTTACCCAAAAATGAAAAATCTTCATAATGGCATTTGCCTGCTATAATCGAAGCCATCGTAAACGGTAGAGTTATAAGCTTCCCCGTTTTTAAGTCATCAATCTTATTTAGAGATGCCACGCTTATCTCGGCTTCTGTTGCCTGAAGGTCATAAGCCTGCCCACCGACCATTCCGGCACACCCGGAAAAAGATGCAAGCTCTTTAACAGCCTCAAACGTTCTCTTATCAAAAACACCGCTCAATGCCGTTTCGTAAGCAAAATTTAAAAGAGCATCCCCCGCTAAAACGGCAAAGGCTTCGCCGTAAACCTTATGATTGGTTGGTTTGCCGCGCCTAAAATCATCGTTATCCATCGTCGGCAAATCGTCGTGAATAAGCGAATACGTATGAATAAATTCTAAAGCAGCGGCAAAATTTCCATACTTTTCATATTCAAAGCCAAGCGCATCCAAAGTTGCAAAAAAGAGTACCGGTCTAATCCTTTTACCACCCGCAAAAACAGAATATTTCATCGCGGATAAAAGCTTAGGATTAGAATTAACATTACAAAATGCTTCATTTATCGCAAATTCTGCCGCTTTTTTATATTCATCGTATTTTTTATTAAAATCGCCGTCGTAATTATAACTCATATTCTATTCCGTTTTGATACGCGGCTGCTTCAATAGTATTTTCGATAAGCATAGTAACAGTCATCGGTCCAACGCCGCCGGGTACGGGCGTAACGTAACCCGCAACGCCGCAAACGCCATCGAAATCGACGTCGCCAACGAGCTTTCCGTCTACGCGATTTATACCTACGTCAATTACAGTCGCGCCTTTTTTTACCATATTTGCAGTAATAAATCGAGGTTTTCCCGCGGCAACGACCAAAATATCGGCTCTAGAGGTAATTTCGGCAAGATTTTTCGTATGAGAATGACAAATCGTAACCGTACAATTTGCTTCAAGCAAGCAAATCGCCATAGGTTTGCCGACCATGTTACTTCTTCCGACCACAACCGCATTTTTACCGGCCAGGGGTACATCGTATTCGCGTAGCAACGCCATAATCCCCTTAGGGGTACAAGAAACAGAACATCTCTCACCCAACAAAAGCTTACCTTCGGAAACACTGGTCAAACCGTCCACATCCTTCTCGGCAGGCACGTGCGATAAAATTTCGCGTTCGCAAAATCCTTTAGGCAGCGGCAATTGAACTAAAATGCCGTTAACCGATTTATCGTTCGCGAGCTCGTCTATAACAGCGATTATTTCTTCTTGCGAAACATCGGCAGGCATTCTTATCGTTTGAGATTGAATTCCGACGTAAGCGCAAGCCTTTTCTTTATTGGCAACGTACACCATCGAAGCGGGGTCCTCCCCGACGATAATCAGAGCAAGCTTACAAGTAACGCCATGTTTTTGTTTAAGAAACTCAGCTTTATTTTTAAGCTTGTCTTTTATTTTTAGCGAAACGGCTTTTCCGTCGATAATATTGCTCATAAATTCCCTCCGTTTTGTTCCTCGAGCTTCTTTTTAAATGCCGCTAAAATCCCGTTTACGAAAGAAGGACTTTTTTCGGAAGAATACTTTTTCGTAAGCGAAACGGCTTCGTCGATCGCAACGATACTCGGAACGTCGTTAAAATACTTTAGTTCCGCAACGCCGATTTTTAAAGCACATTTATCGGTAAAAAATAAACGCGAAAAATCAAACCCGTTAGATAGTTCGGAAATTATTTCGGTTATTTCGTCTTCGTGTTCTTTAATAACAGAATATAAAGCGGAAGCGAATTTTTCATCGCTTTCGCTAAGTTTTTTTTCGGCAAATATTTTTTTTATAAAACCGTCGTCGTTTTCTTGATTAAACAAATCTCGATACAACAAAACGAGAACGGCCTCTCTCGCATCTTTTCTCATGTAAAACCTTTAAAAATTAATCCGTTTAACGCACTTTAAGCCGCAATTGAATTTTGCGGCTTAAAGATATCAATATTCGTTTTTATCGTTTTCGTCAAAGTTAACGCTAACTACATGAACGTCCACGCTCGAAATTTTATATTCAGTCATCGCCTCGACGTTGTGCTTTACGCTTTGTTGGATGTTATAAGCCACGTCGGGAATATTGTAACCGTATAAAACCGAAACAGTTACGTCGACGCCTACGCTGTCGTTTTCAAACGAAACCAAAACATCGTCTTTCTTCTTGGATGAATTGCCACCCAGAACAACTCCGTCGATTTCTGAAATCGCAAGCGATACAATACCTTTGACAATGCTGTTATTGTACACGACTTTCCCTGTAGGGATATCATTACGTACGTTTTTCATAAACACCACCCGCTCGACCTGTAACGTTGGCTGTTTTTACCCGAATAATCCGCAAAAACAAACTATTAATAGTTTTTTGCATGAAAAGGATAATCCGATTAAAACAGCCGAAGCTTCAGACCTCCGTTTTACTATCTGATAGACATTATATCACATTTAGGGTAAAACAAGCTAGCGTTTTTTGACGTTTTGTTGCCATTTTATTTATATTTTTTAAAATTCTTTACCTTTCGATAAGAAAAATCACGAAATAGGTATTATTCTAACATTTTCAGGAGAAGCGTTAACCTCCTCTAAAACGACGGTATATATCGCAACGGCATCGTCCGTATCGAAATCGTCATCGTCCACTACAACGGTTACGTTTTCCGAATCGAGCCCAATCATTACCGCTATGTTTTCATATCCTTTTGCTTTAATAAGATTTTCTAGCAGTAGTTCACGTTCGACAATTTCGGTAAGCTTTAACTTTGTTTTCAATGCAGATTCTTTTGCTTCCGAATCCACGTCTGCCTGGCTTATAATGCTATCCAATTGCAATAGCTGCTCGTTTATACTCGCGGCATGCTCGCTGCGATACTCGCTAAAATAATTAGCTGTAGGCACGGTTGTGTCGTCACTGCCGTTCGTAAGTAAAAAATTACAAACGGCAGTTGCGGCAAGAAGTACTACCATACACGATAAAATAACGATTTTCTTTTTCTTTGACATTTTTCTTCTCCTATAATTTTATTATTTAAAAATTATTTTCACAGCAAAACGCACTTATTTTCTTGCGAAGCTGTTTTTTCTTTTTTTTTGCGTAAAAAACCGATTTGCGTAATTTGCGCAATCTCAAATTAAACGTTTGATAAATTATATTTTTTAAAATCAAAAAATATTACCGTTTATACATTTTTTATTTCATCGTAAGTATTTCGATTTTGTTTACGTCCACGTCTAAAAAAACACGAGTCGCGTTTAATATAGACATTTTTACCGTAAGCTTATCACCGCCTTGCGCAACTATAACCACCCCTTTTATCTTCGGATAAAGTTCCCCCAGCATAATGGGCTTTCCGTTAACAATTATAGGTGACGTTACTTCTTCGTCGCCCCGAGCCGCCGTTTCTGTTGCAAGCTCACTGGTTATTCCGCGTTCCACGGAAATAATTACACTTACCCTGCCTGCTCCTTTTATTTTCGAAAGCTCGGTTGAAAGCTTGTTTTCAAGCATTTCGACGTAAGCATCGGCCGACGAGCTTTCGCTTTTTTCGTCGGCGGACGACGAAATACTTGAAGCAAACAAAGCAATAACAGCAATTACGGCGGCAAAAATTAATACGTATTCCGGTTTAATTTTTTTTATAAACGAACCGAATTGAATTTTTTTCGAAGTTTTTTCATTATTCATTTTTATTTTAATATTCGTTTATCGTTATTTTTATGTCGCTAAAAAAAACACCTTCTAATGCGTTTTTGCATATTGACGATATATTTATATGCTCTTCGTTTCCGATAATAACCACGTCGCAAGTATTAATTATAAATTCTTCGGGTAAAATTTTGTCGTTTTTTTCTCCGAATGATACACCCGCGTTTTCAAGAAGTAAACCTTCATTTAAAAGCGCTTTTTTTGCTCGCGAAACATACGCGCTTGCTACGGCTATACGCAATTTTTCGTTATCGCAAGAATACGTTTCGAAAACGCTTTCGAATTCTTCAGAATTTAACGAACTATCGTAATACAAACCGGTAAATTTATTAACTCCCGCAACAACAGACAAAACAGCTGCCGCCGAAAAAACGATCGTTATTATTTTTTTTGTTCGCCCCTCCGGCATTATTACGCCGAAAAACGCGTAAAGTACGGAAATACCGGTTACTGAATATATAAAAACTTTTAAAAAATCAATCATTGATAATAATTTAGCTGAAAAGCGCGCTTTGAGCCGTGAGTAAAACGGCAATAACCGTAAAATACAAAACAAAAACGTAAAACAAAATCGCCGTAAACATAGAAAGACTTTTGCAAAAAGCAGATACCGCATCGCAAAAACGACCGTCAGCAATCGGCTCGCTTAAAGCCGAAATTAATTTTAAACACAATGAAAAACAAGCGATTTTTAAGGCTGAAGAAAGCAAAGAAAACAACAAACACACAACTACGGCTATCCCGACCGAATTTTTAATAAGCCCCGCACTCAAAACAATTAAATCGACACCGCCGCCGGCTAGTCCGCCGACAAACGGTAACCCGCCAGACAATGCGAATTTTAAAATTTTCAATCCGGCACCGTCGTAACCAGCCGCCGAAACGCCGCCTATTGCTGTAAAAATCGAAAAGAATATCAATACAATACCGATTATCCATTTAAAAGCGGATTCTAAAAAAGCCGAAATCTTTTTAAGTGAAAATTTCGCGGAAAAAGAACTTACACCCGAAATCGCAGTCACGCTTACGGCAAAAGGGACCAATACTTTAACAGCCAAATTCAAACCTGCACCGCCGACAAAAACGCAAGCAGGTTTAAATATCTCTACGCTTGCCCCGCCCCCGCTTAAAGAAAGCAAAGTTAAAAGCAACGGGAAAACGGCATCCGCAGCAGAACACAAAGCAGTAGTTTCGGAAAGTATCGATTTTACAAGAGCAAAAACTTCGCAAAGAATAACACCTACACTCGCACAATAACAAACGTTAAAAACAAGACCGCTTACTCGCGAATTTTTATTAAGCGCCGAAATAATTCCGTAAAACACGGCAATTGCAAAAACGCTGACGCACATCGGTGAAAGTTCTTTGATTTTTGCCCCGCAGATAAAGCCGATTAATGAAAAAAAACCGTTATAATCCAACGAAAATTTTCCGCAGGCAATATCGGCAAGCGTTTGTTTTATTCCGCCTTCAAAAAACGAGCCTCCGTAGTTAGAAACAAACCCATCCAACGAATCTAAATCTAACCCGTTTAACAATTCGTCGATAACATCGCTTATCCCTTCTTCTACAC
>CAZNKA010000005.1:17257-22149 GCA_964573495.1 uncultured Acidiphilium sp.
GAAACGACTGTTTCGAAAAGATTTTTAAATATCGGAGCACTAAGACAAACTACGATAATTTTACCTAAAAAAGACAACTTATCCGCAATACTTTTTATTCCGAAATCTTCGACAACGGAACAAGCAAACTCAATCAAATAACAAACGACCGTTATTTTAAAAACGGCGGTAATCAGTTCTGAATCGATTTGCGTTTGTTCTGCCAGGTCGGAAAAAAACCCGAAAGCCGATGATAAATATGCGCCGCCGTAAAACAACAAAACAGCACCGCCTGCAATCAGTGCGGGAACGAATAATTGCGAATCGATGCTTTTTAAATAATAACAAAGCACCGCAATAACCAACGATAACGCGATTACTCTATAAACCTCGTTCATCTGCCACCCAAAAAAGCAAAAATATATTTTACGTTACACATAAAAACATTAAAAATCTCATATGTTATCTAGATTTTTAATAAAAATCAAATAGTGACTTTAAATTCTCAAACAGCTCGGAAACCATTCCCGCAACCATAGTTAACACAATCACAAGTCCGGCAACAGCAACGAGCATGGCTATATCGTCGCGGTCTGATTTTTTTAATATCTGGCATATTACGGTTATTAATAGTCCTATCGCTGCGATTTTAAAAACAATGTCGACACTCATATCGCAACCACAAAAGCCATAAGTCCGAAAACTACGCCGAGCTTTTTATACAGCGTACCGTATTTTTTTTCTTCGTTCTCGTAATCTGAAAAGTATTTTTTAAAAATATCGTCGTAGCGCATGCACTCCTCCGTTTGGGAAAAAGCGTCGCTTTTTCCCAGTTTTAAAAAATAAGAAATAACGTCCTTTTTTTCTTTTTCGTTTAGAGAAAAACCGCTTGATACCGCACGCAACAAATTATCGTTATAGTTTAAAGTTGCGCCTTGATTTTTTTTCACGATACCAAGCAAAGCGTTAAACGACGGCGAAGCATATTTTTCGGATAAAATTTCACTAAGCGGGCGCCTCGAAAAACGCATTTCTTTAATATAATCTCCGTTAAATTCGCATAAAGAAGAAAAAAACAACGACTTCTTACTCTTTTTATCGGCAAAATACTTCCCCGCTGCCGAAAAACAAATAAACAAAGCAACCGCCGCTATAAGTTTAAACATAAAAGCTCGCCTTCCCTATTACAAAATTCACTTATCCTAAAACCCGAACCGAATTTTTCAAGCGTAATAAAATAATCGAAGCATTTGTTTTTCACTGCAGCTTCCATATACTTTTTCTTACAAACGTCGGCATAATTTTTTCCGTGCACCGAACATATCGTTTTTACTCCGGACAACGAAGCAAAGGTTGCCCCTACTACGTCGTCTTCGTAAACAAGCTCGTCCGCGATAACGAAATCGGGAGAAAGCGTTTTTACGGCACTATAAAAACCGAACCTCTTATCACATAATTTTATCACGTCGCAAGTACTGCCTAAATCAAACTTTTGCAATGCAATTTCGTCTTTATCGTCTACGACGAGCACGTTTTTCCGCTTATTAATCGAAATAAGCCTTGCCAAATCACGCAAAAGCGTCGTTTTACCCACTCCGGGCGGTGAAATTATCAAAACGCTAGCATCTCCGCTCGATTGAGTAAGTTTATAAGCAAGTTCGCCGCAGCCTTTTACTTCGCGAGCAAATCTAATGCAAAGCGACGAAAAATTTTTAATCGTTAAATTTTTTCCTTCGGAATAAACGCACTCACCCGCAACCCCCACGCGCACACCCTCCGAACAAGCAATGTAACCGCGGCTTAGATTATCGTTTTGAGCGTATAATGAATTTTTAGCGCAGACAGCAACGATATGTTCTATTTCCTCCGAAGAGCAAACGTAAGGAACTCCGTCGAATTCTAAAAAATTTTGTTTGCCTAAAATATTCGCACACGCTTGCTTGCCGGCCCTAAGCCTTAATTCGTAAAGATCTCCGCTTAACGCAAGTCGCCTTAAAGGCTTCGGCAAAAAATCATAGTTAACCATTTTTTAGCCTTTTTTGGACTTTTCGAATTTCATTATAGTATATTTTCACGGCATAAAAAAAATACCGATTTAAATAAAATCGGCATTTTTTTACGGCAGTATTTTTTTTACCAAATAATTATTCTCTTAGACGGAGCGATATACATTTTATCCGTTCTTTTAACGTTAAATGCGGTATACCATTCTTTAAAGTTTCTCGGAGGTATGTTCGCTCTTAAAACACACGGGGCGTGCACGTCTAGGTTGAGCAATAATTGCAAATATTCGTTTTTACCTTTTAAGCACCAAATTTTCGCCCAATTGGTGAAGTATTCTTCGTAAGACGCACCGGAAGTATTTGCCATTATTTCAAGAGTAACAGCCATACCGCCGTTATCCGCCATATTTTCGCTTACTATAAATTTGCCGTTAGTTTTACCCCAAGGCAATTCAATTCCGTCGAACTGTTTAACCATAGCGCGGATTTTCGCGTTAAAGCGCTTCATATCGTCTTTAGTCCACCAATTGTTAATATTGCCGAACTCGTCGCATTTTGCGCCGTTACTATCGAACGCGTGCGAAATTTCGTGTCCGATAACGGCACCGATTCCGCCTAAGTTTTCGCTTCTGGATTGATTTAACGAATAGAAAGGCGCTTGCAAAATAGCCGCGGGGAACGTTATATCGTTTACGAAAGGATCGTAACATGCGTTTACCGTATGCCCGGGCATTGCCCATCTTTCCCTATTCGTAGGTTGATTGATTTTTTCAAGCCTATTCAATATTATTTTTTCGTTTAAAGAATGAACGATATCGAACAGCGAATTGCTTTCGTCGAAGTTTAAAGAATCGTAAATATCCTCAACTTTATCGGGGTATCCCATTTTTACGCCGATTTTCGAAAGTTTTAAAATAGCCTTTTGTTTCGTTTCGTCGCCTAAAATTTCATTGTGTAAAATTCGCGTTTTATAGGCTTCGATGATTTGATATACTATTTCGGTTATATCTTTTTTAGCTTCCTCGCCAAAGTATTTTTTACCGTAATAAAGTCCGACTGGTTCGGAATACATACCGGACGCCAAATTATAAGCAAATTTTTCTATCGGCGTGTTTTTTGCAATTCCGGCAATCGCACGATAATAGGAGCCGCCCAAATCTCTTAATTCTTCGGACAACAAATTACAAGAATTCATAAGCCCTATTACGTACGCCCAATGTTTATAAAGCTCGAAGTTTTCTTTTTTAAAAACGTCTTTAAATGCTTTGAAATATCTGGGTTCCGCAACTATTACGGTTTCGGGAATAAAGCCGAATAAATCGTTTAAAATCGCCTTAAAATCAACGGTTTTTAATAACGAAGCAAGCTTTTTAGTCGATACTGGATTATAAGTAGCAATATAATCGGACCATTCTTCGCTGGTTTTTACCAAATCCCCTAAAAGCAAGTCGAAAGCTATCGCGTCTTCGAGATATTTCGCCTGTTCTTCGGCGCATAAATCGGTTTTTGCAAGTACAGCTTTCGCTACGTTCGTCCAAATTCCCAAAATAGTTTCTTTTTGAGCAGCCATTTCGGGTTTATAATACGAAGCGTCGGGTAAAATCACGCCCGGCCCTTGAATCGCAACGCAATGCTTCTTCGTATCTTTCATATCCGTATCGACCGAAATTAAAAACGGAATCGGCAATTTTTTCAGCATGAGCGTTTTATAATAAGAAGAAAACTCGTCAAAATCTTTTATTTCGCTTAATATAGAAAGATTTTTTAGAGCGGGAGATATACCGTCTTTTTCTTTTCTAGCGGCGTCTTTCGCTATCGAAAACAACGTGCAAGCGTTTTTTAGATACTTATCGGGATAAGCGTTTTCGCTATTCATCGAGTTAAACTCGTTTATCATAATTTTTTCAACGTCTATCGCCAAGGTTTGAAATCCGCCCGTACACGGTAAATCGTCCGGAATTACTAATTCCTCCAATTTATCTTGATTAACATGCGTATATAAATCGTCTTGTATTCTTGGTTTGTCCATTTATCGCCTCCGTAATATGCGAACACATCGTTTTTATTTATTAAAATAATATCACAAAATCGCCCAATAATCAAGCGAGTATTACGCAAAAAAGAAAAACGTGAATTTTTTTGTCGACAAAGCCGTTGACATTTGAAACGGATCTTGATAGAAAAGGCAAGATCCGTTTTTTGTATGCAGAAATTTTAGATAAAAACAACGCCTATTTAGCTAGTGTATAAATTTTTCAAAATACCCGTTACCCCAATCATATCCGTAAGGAGTGTTTTCGTTTTTCGTTATTTTTTCTGGTAGGTTTAAAGAAACGGCGCCTAAAACAATTCCACAACCAAGACCGACAAACCATTGCCACCAAAACGGAGCAGCGTTAACAATAAACGAAACAACGATTACTATCATTATAGGCAAATACCCGAAAATCGTAGTAAACAATCCGGGATTATATATAGTCTTTTTGCCCTTTTCTTTAAATTTTTTATAAGAAAAAATACCGCCCCTCGTATGACCGAACACCTCAGCTACGCACAAAAACAATTGCATTACTAAAAACACTGAATTAACTCCGATACAAAGCACTGCTATTCCGAATATTATACCGATAAAATTAGTAAACATATCGGATAGTTGATTCATCGGATAACAATCGGGGTTTTCAGATTTTACCATAACGTTGTACATATAATGAAATCCGCCCGGGAAACGCCATTCTTCCAACACGTGCAAAGGCAGTAATGCCGTAGCAAATGCAAATATTTTAGTTTGCAAAGACCAATCATTCCATTTCACAGCAATGATACCTATTATAACACCGCTTATAAAAGTGATAACGTATAGCCAGACGTTCAACCAAGCCTTAAAGATTTTTGTCATGAATACTCCTA
>CAZNKA010000006.1:0-20275 GCA_964573495.1 uncultured Acidiphilium sp.
ATACAAAAGCAAATAAAAAATCCACCAGACCATAAAATCTGATGGAAATTCACTTAAAATATGCTTATTTTAGCTTTAAAACCAAGAAAAAAGCGTAAAAAAATAGTCTTGACACTTTTTATTCATTGTATCAAGACTAGTCATTTTTAATGGTAGCCCCAAGGGGAATCGAACCCCTGTTTTCGCCGTGAGAGGGCGACGTCTTAACCGCTTGACCATGAGGCCTCGTAAGCATTTGTTTTTTTCAAACGCTTAATCATTTTAGCATATTAAAATTAATTTTGCAATTATTTACGCTAAGTTTTTCAATATTTTTATTACTTTTTAAAATTTCCGAAAACTTCGTTAACGCGTGCAAAATTTGCAAAGCAATGCGGATATTTGCGTAAAAGCTTCATCATTTTGCTAAGCTCGCGTTTTCTGATTATGCAAACGACCATAAATCGCTCTTTATGAGTATACATTCCGCTAACCTGAACTTCGGTTACGCCGTGTTTTAGCGTTTGAATAATCTCCTGCGAAATAGTTTCGGGGTCGTCTGTTATTATTTCGAACTTATACCCTTCCTTCGTCCCCTGGAAACAATAATCAACAACGGCATTTGCTATAAAAAGGTTTAAAAGAGTGCAAATAACGGCTTCGATATTACGATAATGAAACGACGCGAACAACACGACGGAACTATCCAAAACGAATGAAAGCCACGCGATATTTGCAGCGGGATGCCATCTTTTTATGAGCGCGGTTATCGCATAAGTGCCGCCGGAAGCTCCATGCCTGCTAATTTGCAAAGCAAAACCAACCCCGGTTACGACGCCCGTCGCTATAGAAGCGAATATCAAGTTTCCGTTTTCGGCTTTATAATAATACGGAAATTTTAATTCTTTAAGTAAAATAAGCAAAAGCGATTGAGTTCCTAAATAAATTGTTAAATATAACCCGAGTTTGCGCTCCACAAAAATTGCCAGTAATATAAAAAGCGGCAAGTTAAAAGCAAGCATTATATACCCGGTGTTTATATATACGCCTAAGCCTTCAAGCGCTTCGGATAAAATCATCGATATACCCGTTATACCGCCCGGAACGAATCCGTTATACGTAGAAAAGCAATAAAGGCCGAACGCCACTATAGCTCCCGCACAAAGGCTCGAAAGCAAATCCCCCGCAGTTTCTTTTACTTTTAAACTGTTTTTCATCATATGTACCTTCGTTTTTTTATTTTGCAATGTCGTCTTTAAGCCAACGGAAATTTCCGTTAACGCTGTTTACGTCTGAAGAATAAACGAACAATCTATCGTATTTTTTTAAGAGTTTTAAAAATTCGGGCACTTGCCTCGTGTTTACCACGCAAAAGATAATGGTCTTTTCTTCGCCTGTAAACATGCCCTTCCCCTCGACTACAGTCGCGCCGTGTTTTAAATCGGACAAAATATCGTTTTTTAAAAGTTCGGGCGTATCGGTTATAATTTTAAATTCAACCGCGTTGCGAAGGCTTTTCATAACGGCACCGGCAGCTTTTTCGAAAACGAACATTTGAATAGCCGAAAGCATAACGGCTTCGAGTTCATGATAAACGAAAAACGAGGCAGCCATAATCGCATAGCTTATATACGCAATATAGTTTTCGAAGTTTATGTATGGATTTTTCTTTTGAATTATGCCTGCAATAATATCTACGCCACCCGATGAAGCTCCTATTTTTAAAAGCATACCCGTTCTTACTCCAAGCATTACACCCGAAAAAATAGCCGGCAAAAGCTTATCGCCGCCATTATATTGCGGAATAATATTATATTCCTCGAGTAAAAATAGAAACAACGACGAAAACGTAATGCAAAGCACTGTGTATATCGTAAATTTTTTATCTAAAAATATGCACGAAGCAATAAGCAGCGGTGCGTTTACCGCGAGTATCATTATTCCTATCGGGCAATCGACGATTTCTGCAATCATTGTGGCGATTCCGTCGAAACCGATCGGCGCAAAATTAGCAGGTTTTACGAAATACCAAATACCAACAGAGGATAAAAGGCTGGATATTATAACGTATAAGACCGATTTGATTATTTTGTTAATTTGTTTGTTTTCAAGAAGAGTTTGTTCCATCGCATACATCGCCTAAAAGGCGTACCTTCGTTTTCTGTATGATTTATTTATATAAGATTATAATCGTTTACAAAATAAAAGGCAAGGTAATTTTCGGCAAATAAAAAAATATTTATTACAGTGCCTTTTTATTTATCCGATGCATTAAAAAGACTTAAAAAGGCAATTGAGTAAGCTTTAAAATCTCGGCTCTGGCAAGTTCGTCGCAACGATTGTTGTTTTCATTCGAAGAATGCCCTTTTACCTTTATAAAATTAACTTCTTGTTCGGATAAAAGCGAAATTAAGCGTTCCCAAAGCTCGCGATTTTTAACGGGCTTTTTATCTGCCGTTTTAAAATCGTTTTTTTGCCACCCCGAAAGCCAACCTTGATTAATCGCGTTTACAACGTAAGCCGAATCGCTATATAAAGTTACGCTACATTTTTCTTTTAAAGCGGAAAGCCCTTCGATTACGGCGGTTAATTCCATAACGTTATTAGTGGTTTCGTTTAACCCGCCGCTAAGAGCTTTTTCTTTGCCCATATATAGCAAAATCGCAGCCCAACCGCCCGGTCCGGGATTGCCGGAACAAGCTCCGTCCGTCCAAATTTCGACTTTTTTAAGCATAAACGCTCCTTTTTATCAAAATATGCATTTTTTTGTTTGACTTAAAAAAATAATTGTTATATAATAACTAAGCTTTTTGAAAAATTAAAGTGCTCTTAGGGGAGTGGCTCAACGGTAGAGCAGCGGTCTCCAAAACCGCCGGTTGCGTGTTCGAATCGCGTCTCCCCTGCCAACGCGCTCAAATCACTTTTAGTGATTTGAGCGCGTTTTTTATATATTTTTTTTGTTTATCGCAAATCGTTATATTATACTTTTTTTTACCGAAGTTAATCTTTTTAAACGGCAATTTTATCCAATTCTTCCATCATTGCTCTTCGCCTCGGGTATTTTATCCGCCATTCGGCGATTAAATCTTTAACTAGCAACTTTCCCTCTGCGTAGCGAGTTAATTTTCGAAGTTGGCAAGCAATTTCTTTATATGCTTCTCTACCGCCATATGAATGTTCGGCCATTTTTTGAAGTTCGATTTTATATTTTTCAAACACTTGTACCGAATATTCGGGCAGCAGTTCTTTTTCGTATTGTTTAATATAAGTTAATCCGTCATAAGAAAGCGCGTAATTTAATAAATCTTCTCTCATTTCCTCTAACAGATAGATTTCAGGCAAAAAATATTCGTTGCTTTTTTTGATGTTTTGAAGAATTTCTCCTTTTAATGATAGCCATTCATCTTCGCAAAAAAGCCCCTTTAATTCTTTGTATTTTTCGACTAATTTTTTATCCGTCAAGTCAAAATCAAAACAAACGGAATCAAATAAAGTAGTACGATATTTCTCATTATTTTTAGTTTCTTTATAAACGAATAATAACTTTTCTCGACAATACTCGGTCGAAACGCCGCTATCCGACTTAGTCACAAGACATTCACAAAGCAAACGCTCGGCTTCTTGATATTCTTTATTTTTAATCTTTTCTTCGATGCAATATTTTTGAACTTCTGAAAAAGCCCAATTCTTTTTTCTAAATCGCTCGAATTCTTGTTCTGATACGTTCATTTTACGCATCAAGTCGATTTTTGTCTTTAAATAACGATCCAACGCGTAGTTGTGAGGGTCAGATTTTTCACGAACATCAGCTATTTTATTTTCTAAATATTGCATTTTTTGTTCGTAAAATTCTTGCTTGTTAAAGTTATCAAAGAGAAAATCTTCCGCTCTGTCTTCCAAATACCATTCAGAATCCGATGCGTTGTATTTTATTAATTTTTTAAAAACGTAACGTTCTGCCTCTTCGTTTTGCAAAATTTGCCTACATATTTCTAATCCGTTATCGAAAAACATCGTCGTCCCGCCGTCGGAATCATCCATTTCGGTCGAACAAAACTTTCTTAAAGAAAAAAACACATAATCGAACGCATCTTTATATTTTTCGTTTTCGATTAAAATTTCAGCGTTTTTCTGTACCGTTTCATTCACGTGCACAGCACAAGTATAGGCATATCGATATTCGATAAAACCTCTGTTTTTATAGCTAGATATTATTCTTTTTATTTCATCTTTAATATCGGTGAGAGTAAAATCGCAATTGTGTCGCGCTATTTTTTTGATGTAGAAATCATTTTTGGATTGAAAAGTTTTAGCCGTTTCCTTTTTTGCCTTAGGAGGATCAACCTCTGCTTCTCCGCAATATTCTCTAAACATTACGGCAGCCATATGCTTGCAATACTCGCTTTTTTCAGCATAAGGGCAGTTACATTGCATATCCGCAACTTCACCTGCATCATCGAATTCTATTAAAACAGCATACTCGTCACTTCCGATAACTGTAGCAGTGCGTAGTCTGCCGTCCGTTTGAAAATCGATCACTTTACCTTTTTTATAATATCCTTCACCGCGTTTTAAAATAATTTCGTCAAAATATTTTTCCCATTTCATATTATATTGCAAACAAATTGTTGTTTTACTTTAATTGTTCTCAGTAGTTAAGATAGCTTTTGCGTTGCCGCGTATAACCAACTTTTCGCCGCATGAAATAAAGAAGCAGTCACCAGCTACAAAGCGTTCGCCGCAAATATCGCCGCTTCCTTCGATGATATTTACGACTGTAAAAGAATTATCGTTCGTTTCGAAATAACTATCGTTTAAAACGAGCTCTCTGCATTTAAAATACTCGCAAGAAGTAAGAAAGCGAATACTTCCGCTATCGTTTGGCAAAACTTCCTGCTTGCCGCCGAACGTTTCGTCTTTATACGCGGAAAAATTAATGACTTGCAAAGCTTTTTCGATGTGAAGCGGGCGCAAACAGCCGTTTTTATCTTTGCGCATATAATCGTAAACGCGATAAGTTACATTACTGTTTTGCTGAATTTCGCAAATAACGCAACCTGCGCAAATCGCGTGCACCGTCCCTGCTTTAATTAAAAAACAATCACCTTTTTTTACAGGGATAAAATTAAGAAGTTCTTCTACCCCGCCGTTATTCAGTTTATCAACGAATTCGTCTTTTTTAACGTCGCGCTTAAAGCCGCAATATATCCCGGCGCCTTCGTTTGCTTCAACGATATACCACATTTCGGTTTTGCCGTTGTCATTTTCGTGAAGTCTTGCAAATTCGTCGGACGGATGAACTTGTACGGATAGATTTTTAGCCGCGTCGATAAATTTAATAAGAACGGGAAAACCGCTGCCGTTTTTATCAACCGCCGTTTTGTTTTTGCTTAAAAATTCGGCGAAATTTTCGTTTTCTCCCGAAATAATAGAAGTTCCGTCTTTATGAACGGAAGCTTCCCAGCTCTCCGCGATAATGCCGTCGCTTTTTCTACCGAACAACGTTTTAAGTTTTTCGCCGCCCCATAAATAATCTTTCAAAACGGGCGTTAGTTTTTTCATTTTTTCACCTTAAACTTTAATTTACAATTAGATTATTAGACTATTTTACGTATTTTTTTAAATCGTTAACGCGGTCTAGTTTTTCCCACGGGAAAGCGGGATTACCGAAATGACCGTAAGCCGCCGTCTGCTTATATATAGGACGACGCAAATCAAGGGTTTTAATTATCGAGTAAGGGCGCAAATCGAATTCTTTAATAACGACGTCGGAAAGCTCTCCGTCCGAAAGCACTCCCGTGCCGTTAGTATTTACAAAAATCGAAATCGGGCGAGCGACTCCGATTGCGTAAGAAGCTTCAATATGGCATTCTGTGGCTAGCCCCGCAGCAACGATATTTTTCGCGATATAACGAAGCATATAAGAGGCACTTCTATCCACCTTGGTGGGATCTTTGCCGGAAAAAGCTCCGCCGCCGTGCGCGCAACTGCCACCGTACGTATCGACTATTATTTTTCTGCCTGTAAGACCGCTATCGCCGTGCGGTCCGCCAATTTCGAATCTGCCGGTCGGATTGATAAAAATCTTCGTGTTTTCATCGATAAGTTCGTCGGGAATTGTCGCTTCAATTACGTGCTTTTTAATATCTGCTCGCAACGTTTCTATATCGATTTTTTCGGAATGCTGAGCCGAAACAACTACGGCATCGACACGAATCGGCTTTTTATCGTCGTATTCGACGGTAACTTGGGTTTTGCCGTCCGGGCGCAAATAACTAAGTAAGCCGCTTTTTCTAACGTAAGTAAGACGTCTTGCAAGCTTATGAGCAAGCATAATGGGCATAGGCATATACTCGGGAGTTTCATTAGTAGCGTATCCGAACATAATTCCTTGATCCCCCGCTCCGAGAGTATCGGCAAGCTCGCCGCTTTCGCGATGCTCTACCGAATTATCAACGCCTAAAGCAATATCTGCGCTTTGTTCGTTGATAGACGTTATAACCGCGCATGTATCGCAGTCGAAGCCGTATTTAGCTCTATCATACCCAATTTCGCGAACGGTTTCGCGTACTACCTTTTGAATATCGACGTATCCTTCCGTCGTTATCTCGCCGGTAACGAAAACTAATCCGGTCGTAGCGATACACTCGCACGCAACGCGCGCGTTTGCGTCTTGTTTTAACAATTCGTCTAAAACCGCGTCCGAAATCTGATCGCAAATTTTATCGGGGTGTCCTTCGGTTACGCTTTCGCTTGTAAAAAATTTGTTCATATATATCGTCCTTAATTGTTATTTGTGGTCGATTAAGATATAAAGCGCATTTAATTTTAGCAATTAGTTGCAACTTTATTTTTATAATATTATATCCCTTTTAAAAACAGTTGTCAATCACAATTAAAAGTGTTAAAATATATTTCGGAGAAAAAAACGAATGAAGTCAGAATTCGAGCAAGATTTAATAAAAAACTGCGGAAGTTTTAAGGGTGGCTGCGTCATTTGCCCAAACGAATGCGGCGCAGACAGAATAAACTCCGTAGGTAAATGCGGCGAAAAAAAAACAATGCGCATTGCCAAATATTATGCGCACCCATTCGAAGAGCCTTTTCTTAGCGGCAAAAACGGAAGCGGTACCGTATTCTTTTCGGGTTGCGGATTAAAATGCGTATTTTGCCAAAACTACGAACTTTCACGCTCCGCTCGCGGAAAAGAAATTTCGCCGCAAGAACTTGCCGATATTTTTTTGGAATTAGAAAACGCAGGGGTTCACAACGTTAACTTGGTTAACCCTACTCACTTTGCGCCGCAAATATACGAAGCGATAAAAATCAGACGACCGAACATTCCTATCGTTTATAACACACACGGCTATGAAAGCGAAACGTCTTTAAACATTGCCTTAAAATTTGCAGACGTTTTTTTACCCGATTTAAAATATTATTCATCGGAAGTATCGGCAAGATATTGCAAAATCAACGATTATTTTAAAATCGCAAGCGTTGCCATAAAACGCATGATGCTCGAGCGCGAAACAATCGTTTCGCGCGGAATTATGCAAAGCGGCGTTTGCGTTAGGCATTTGATTTTACCGTTAAACGTTAACGACAGCAAAAAAATAATCGAATGGTTTGCCGAAAATCAGCAAAACGGCGCGTATTTTTCACTAATGGCGCAGTATACCCCTTTCGGAGAAATAGATAATTTCCCTGAACTTAAACGCCGCATAACTAAAAGAGAATACGACTCGGTTTGCGAAAAAATGCTTGAATTAAACGTTTCAAACTGCATAATTCAAAAACGAGACTCTTCGAACGAAAGTTTTATTCCTACTTGGGATTTTTAATTGTTTTAGTTTTTATCACCGCTAAAATTTTCACATTTAAACGCACTTTTAACAGCTTTAACGCAAAGTTTTTTACATACCGACGGCGATGAGAAACTTAATTTTTCGATTAGAGAAAAATCATCCGCAAACGATTTATTTTTAATTTTTTTCATCTTAATTATTATTCACCTAAAAACAGCATTTATTCAAAAGGAAAAAAGCAGATGGTTCATATAGGAAACGATTGGGACGACGTTTTAAAAGACCTTTTTTCAAGCGAGCTTTACTCAAATATTCGCAATTTTTTAAAATACGAATATTCACATTACGTCGTGTACCCCGAAATGAATGATATTTTTAACGCCTTTAAATATACGCCCTATTCCGAAGTTAAAGCCGTTATTTTGGGACAAGACCCGTATCACGGAGTAGGACAAGCTCACGGACTTTGCTTTTCCGTTAAAGAAGGCGTCGCTTTGCCGCCCTCGCTCGTTAACATATATAAAGAACTTCATTCCGACATGGGCGTATCCCCGGCAAAATCCGGCTGTTTAACGAAATGGGCAAAACAAGGCGTTATGCTTTTAAACACTACTTTAACCGTGCGCGACGGAGCGGCAAATTCACATTCGACGTGTGGCTGGCAAGATTTTACCGACGAGATTATAAAATTGCTTTCGAAAAGGACTCAACCGATGGTATTTTTGCTGTGGGGCGCAAACGCGCGAGCAAAAAAGAAATTTATCGATACAAAAAAACATTTAATTTTAGAATGCGCCCATCCTTCGCCGCTTTCCGCATATAACGGATTTTTCGGTTGCAAACATTTTTCTAAAACTAACGAGTTTTTAGTAAAAAACAAAATGCAACCTATTGATTGGAATTTAAACTAAAAAAAACGAGCAAAATTATTTGCTCGTTTTTTTTAGTTTTCTTAAGACAAAAAATACTAAATTAAAAATCTAAAAGATGAACGTATTTTGATTTGTCGATTGCGGCAAGGAACAGATAAAGACGCGGCCCCATATCTTGACCGAACAAAAGGTTATAAAACACTTTAAAGAACTTTTGTTGGCGAGCCATATTCTCTTTTTTAGTTAAAGCTTCGTCGTTGATAATAGAATAAAGGAAGCTTTGAACTGCTTTTTCTTCAATTATGTCGGCTTCTTTCAAATATTCACAAAGTTTTTTAACGACGTCTTTTTCTTCATCGCCTATCGTCTGATAATAATCGGTATTTTTTTCGGACAAAAGTTTATATAACTTTGAAGGCTGGTGGTTGCAAATCCAGTTTTTAACGCGCTCTAAACGCTTTGCGTCTAAATCGCTGAACTCGATATTTATTTTTTTAAGAATTTCTGCAACGGATTGCGGGTTAAAATCGACTGTCGTCGCAACCGAAGCCAGCACGCCGAACGGAACCTTAGACGTAGATTTTTTGCCGTCTATCATACACAAATCGAAAACAGCAGTATTATATTCGTCGGTTTCGCCCGCCTTATATGATTCTAGCATTTTATCGAATTCGCTGTAATGGCGAATTATGGTATCGTCGAAATTAAAAGCAAAACCTGCTTCGGGTGCATATTTTGCAAACAACCAACGAATCATATCGGGTTCGTAAACCTTTAAAACTTCGGCAGGCGTTATATTGTTACCCGTGGAGGAATGCATATCGCCAAGCCCCGCAATCGAAAGCCAACCATAACCTTGAAACAGCGGAGGAGTAACGCCTAAAACGCTTTTTGCAACGTCGCTTGCGACTACGTAACTTCCGCTTGCCGCAGCGTGATCGATGCCGCCCGGCTCGAAATCGACGCCTTCGACGCCCCAACGCATCGGCCAATCGACCTTCCAAACGAGTTTTATTCTGTGATAATCTCTAATGCGAACGGTTTCGGTTTTTCCGCAAAGTTTACAACGATAAGTTAGTTCTTCGCCGTCGTCCGAAACGGATAAAACTTCGGTTACGTCTTTTTTACATTCCGAACAATAAACATTCACGGGTGCGTATTTTTCACGGTCTTCGTCGCTTTCGTCTTGAGTTTTATACTTCATCAAAACGTCGTAAATTTCTTTTCTCTTCTTTAAAGCGAAAATTATGCCGTCTACGTAAGCGCCGCTTTTATAATTTTTTGCTTGGTATCTGTAATCGACATCTATGCCGAGTTCCGAAAGAGAATTTTCAAATTCTTTTTCGTTATATTCGGCATAAGAAGAATAAACGCCGTGCGGATCAGGAATTTCGGCGTAAGGCATGCCTAAATACTGCTCGAAATTTTCGGTTATTTTCGCTATATTAGAAGGAACTTTTCTTAATCTGTCGAACTCATCCCACGAAAAAAGAAGTCTGGCGTTCTTGCCTAATTTTCTAAGCGCGCGAACGACGTAATAACTGGTTGCCACGTCGCGGAAGTTTCCGATATGAACCGACCCTGAAGGGCTTATTCCCGCGGCACAAACGTATTCTTTTTTATCGGGATTTCTTTCGATAATATCCCTTGCAATTTTTTCTGCCCAATGCATTTTTTGCCTCCTATTATTAATTATAAATAATTATAAAGTTTGAACGCTTTTTTGATTGCAAATTAATCGATTGAGAAATTACGTGTGGCGTAAAAACTTTTAAAATTGCTTATTTTATAAATACTTTTTTAATTATTTTACGTTTTTATTTTTATACGCGGCGATGATTGCTTCGGCAACCTCGTTAGGCGATAAATTAGTGGTGTCAATTATAAAGTCGTAATTGTTTTCATCTAAAATATCAACGCCGTAAAATTTAATAAACCGTGCCCTTTCGCTTGCCCTACGCTCGGTAATTTTTATAACTGCCTCATCGAAAGAGTCGTATTGTTCTTCCTTCCTTTCGGCGTTAATAATTCTTTTAGCGGATTCTTCAACCCCGATTTTTAAATAGCATCCGAAGGTTGAAGGAACAAAAAAGAAACCTAAGCGAGAATCGATTATAAACGAACCTTCTCTGTTTTCAAAAGCTTTTTGCCAATCGTCGAACACTCTGTCCATTTCCGGCTTATCTTCCATATATCGATTAAGCTCGACGGGAGTCATTCCCATTTTTTCGGCAAGTTCGCGCTGTGCCGTGCCTATGGTAAATTTTTCTATTCCAAGCTTATCGGCAAGTATTTTTCCGACGGTCGATTTACCGCTCCCTAAATCGCCCGTCAGCGAAATTTTATAGCACTCTTTTGTCATTTCTATATTTTTACTCCTTGATTTTTTGCAAACGATATCAGGTTAAACAATACTTCGTCTTTTGTAAACGGCTTTTTATCGATTGCCGCAACACACACGCAATAAATGTCATAAACGCGGTCTATAAGCATTTTTGTTTGCTGCTGCCCCATTGCTACGTCAACTGCCGCAAGCATAAGCAACGCAAGAGGCTGAGATTTTAAAGCTGCTGCAATTTTTATTTTTGCAGAGAGCTCATCGCTTGTTCCGCCAAAAATATTGCCTAACGGTAAAACCTCATAAACAAAATCGGGAAATTTATCGTAATCCACGCCGCTTTCCATCATTGTGGACAGAAGCAACGCTTGAACGTATTCTTCAAAATTTTTCAATACGCTTTCAATCGAATTCTTAAACGAAGGATTGTTTTTAAATATATCGTCGTATACTCGCGTTACAGCGGTTTCAACGCATTTTAAATTAGCCAAAACATCTGTTTTTGCTTTATTTAAAGCGTTTTCAATTCGTGAAAAATCGTTTTTGCGCTTTTCTGCTTCGATTTTTAATTCTGGAACAACTTTAAAATCATCGCCTAAATTTGCTTCAATCTTTTTAGACTCGATTTTTTCGCAGCTTTTTGATGGCTTTTCGTGGTGCCCGGCGTTTTCAGCTAACGGTTTTATGGTACCGTAATAAGAATAATCGTCCTCATTTTTAAGCGTTTTTTCCTTTTCGACATCATCAACAACTACGCTGCCGCCAGACGACGAGGCATCAACGCAACCCTTTTTCGAGTCATCACGTTCAAAGCCATCGCTTTTGCCGTTTATCAGCAAATCCAGTTCGTCATCTCCCGTAGAAAAACCTACGAGTTCGCCGCCCTCCTCACTAAAAGTATCCGCAGTGTCGCCGTCAACGTTTTCGGAATTATCAAAATCGAAAACAGTCTCGATTTCGTTTACCGAACCCTGTTGATCAAAAATAGAAATCTGCTGTGCTTCTTTGCTTGAATTTTCCGACTTTTCGATTTGATTAGCACTTGTAGCACTTTCCGTTTGCGCACCGACAACAGCTCTGCCTTTATTCGAGCCGTCAATGCCTGCGCGACTTTTTATTAAATTGTTATTATCGGCAGGGAGATTACAGTTGCCTGGCGATGATGAACACCTTCTCCGGCTGGCACTCACCGATGTTCGAAATAACTTTGCCTTTAGTTCCTCTGCGAGATTCTCTATCGAGTACTGTATTATTCGAATAATAAATAGTGCCGGTTTGATCTATAATCCCGAATTCGGTTTTTTCGCCGTTAGCTATAAGCTTAACGAAAACCACGGTTTCTTCATTAGTTACGTCAATAATTTTATTGCCCTTTCTTGCCCGAGCCAATTTATCAATCGTGCCTAAAAGAACACGCTTAAACAAGCCATTCGTTGTTCCTACAATAATTTCGTTATTAAAATCGTCTACGGTTTGAGCCGCATAAATAAGCTCGTCGCCTTCGGCAACGTTAATTCCTTTCACACCGCCGGCAACTCTGCCTTGTTCGGGAATACTTCCTTCCGCATACAAGCACATTCCGAGCTTCGTAGCAAAGAACAACGAATCGCCTTCGGTTTCTTTTTTAACGGAAATAAGCTCGTCGCCTTCTTTTAATTTAATCGCTTGATAAATATTCTTTTGCAAATTGTATTCGCTTGCAGCCGTAAGTTTTACAAAGCCTTGTTTTGTAAAGAAAAGCAATCTGCCTTCCAGCGGAGCATCTTCGGGTAATGCAAACATAGCAACTGGCTTTTCGTTGCCGACGTTTTTAAATAATTGATCGAACCGAACGCCCGCGGCAAACGCACCTTTAGATTCAGGCAAAAGCTCCATATCGATTTTATAGCAATTGCCGAAATTGGTAAACGTTAAAACGTTTTGAACGCTACTTGCCTTGCAAACGAACTCGAACAATTCTTTTTTGTTCGGTTCTTCTTCGTTTAAAATACGTTTAAACGAAGAATATTTTATTTTGCGAATAAGCCCGTTAGCGCAATATCCTACGGCAAAATCTTCAACTGGCTTTACGTCGTCGAATTTAGCTACGGTAATTTCATCGACCGCGCCTACGATTTTTGAACGGCGCTCGTCGCGGAATTTCTTTTTGATTTCGAGCATTTCGCTTTTTACAAGCTTCATTTGCAGTTTTCTGCTATCCGCAATGGCTTGCAACTCTTCGATTTTTTGCTTTAATTCTTGCAATTCTTGCTTTAAATTGTTAACTTCCAATTTGGTAAGACGAGCAAGCCTTAAATCCAAAATTGCCTGAGCTTGTTTTTCGGAAAGTTTAAAACGCGCACGCAAATTTTGCCTTGCGGCAGAAGTATCAGGCGAGTTTTTAATAATTTTTATAACTTCGTCTATATGCGAAACGGCTATTATAAGCCCTTCTAAAATATGAGCGCGCTCTTTTGCTCTGTCTAAATCGAACTTTGTTCTGCGATAAACTACGGTACGTTGATATTCCGCGTAATAAGTAAGAATATCGATAAGCCCCATTTGTTGCGGCTTGCCGTTGGCAATAGCGACCATATTTATACCGAAGCTCGTTTGAAGCCCCGTATTTTTGTTTAGATAAGCGATTATTTTGTCTGCATCGGCGTCTTTTTTTAATTTAATAACCGCACGCATGCCTTTTCTATCCGATTCATCGCAAACCTCGGCAACTCCGCCAAGAATATCTTTCTCTTTTTCGCACAAATCGGAAATTTTGCAAAGCAACGCCGCCTTATTCGTTTGATAAGGCATTTCGGTAATAACGATGCTCTTTTTACCACCGTCTTGCTCGACATTCATTTTAGACTGAATTATTATTTTGCCTTTACCGGTAGCGTAAGCTTTTTCAAGTCCGTCTCCACCGACGATATATCCGCCTGTCGGAAAATCCGGACCTTTTATAATCTTCATAAGCTCGGACAGTTTAATTTTCGGGTTATCGATAACGGCACAAGCACCATCGATAACTTCTGCCAGGTTATGTGGCGGAATATTCGTCGCCAAACCGACAGCTATACCCGAAGCCCCGTTTACCAACAAGTTGGGGTAACGCCCCGGAAGCGTAGCTGGTTCTTTAAGCGAATCGTCGAAATTTAAGTCCCAATCGACGGTATTTTTATCCAAATCTCGCAAAAGTTCAAGCGCTAACGGTTGTAATTTAACTTCGGTATAACGCATTGCGGCGGCACCGTCGCCATCAACCGAACCGAAGTTGCCGTGTCCTTCAACAAGCATTGCTCGCATGTTAAAGGGCTGAGCAAGCCTAACCATTGCATCGTAAACGGACGTGTCGCCGTGCGGGTGATATTTTGCAAGGCAATCGCCTACTACACGCGCGCTCTTTTTAAAATCTTTATCGGGAGTCATGCCCTGTTCGAACATAGAATATAGAATTCTACGCTGAACGGGTTTTAGTCCGTCTTCTACACGAGGCAACGCCCTATCTAAAATAACGTATTCCGCATAAGGTAACATACACTTGGGCAAAACCTTTTCAAGCGAATCGGTTATTATATTGTTTTTTCTTTCAACTAAATCCATCTTTTAACCTATTCCTTTAACGACCGTCAAAGCGCTTTTAAAACTTAAAAATTCTGCGTTAAATTTAAATTTTAATCGATTTTAACGCGACTTTTGAATGCGTCTTCCTTGTTGAAGTCAACGTATTCGGAAATATAACGTTTACGTTCTTCGATACTGTCGCCCATTAGTGTGGTTATCATTTTTTCGGCTTCGGCGGCGTCCTCTAACGTAACTTGCATAAGCATTCTGGTTTGAGGATTCATAGTCGTATCCCAAAGCTGATCGGGATTCATTTCGCCAAGACCTTTATACCTTTGCAAGGAGTATCCCTTTCCTACCTTATCGATTTTTTGCTGAAGCTCCGTATCGTCGTATGCGTACTCGATTACGTCGCGTTTATAAACCTTATACAGTGGCGGCATTCCGATATAAACGTGACCTTCTTGAATCAATTCTTTCATATATCTGAAGAAGAAAGTCAATAATATCGCACGAATGTGCGCGCCGTCTTGATCTGCATCCGAAAGGATAATAACTTTGTGGAAGTTGAGATTTTTAAGCGTAAAATCACTGCCGATTCCAGTACCCAAAGCACTGATAATCGTGCAAATTTCCTCGTTTTTCAGAACTTCGTCGATACGCTTTTTTTCGGCGTTCAAAGGTTTACCTCTGAGCGGTAAAATAGCTTGATGCTGGCGATCTCTGCCCTGTTTCGCGCTACCTCCTGCCGAATCGCCCTCAACTATAAACAATTCGTTTAATTCAGCCTTGCGCGACGAGCAAGAAGCGAGCTTCCCGACCAAGCGCATTGCGTCGGCTCCGTTTTTAGCCCGCGCGATTTCTTTCGCCCTGCGTTCGGCAAGCCTTACTTTAGCCGCGCTTTGAGCTTTTTGAATCATTGCGTCGAAAATCTTCGAATATTTCTTTTTATCCCTTAATAATTTATTAAGCTCGTCCACGGTGGCGTTTTCAACCGCAACTCGAGCTTCGGGATTACCGAGCTTGGTTTTTGTTTGCCCTTCGAACTGCACGTTTTTCATTTTTATCGAAAGAATGGCAGTTAAACCTTCACGAAAATCGTCCCCGATAAAATTATCGTCTTTGCCCTTTAACGCGCCGGATTCGCGAGCGTAGTCGTTAAGCACGCGCGTTAAGCCCGATTTAAAACCGGTTTCGTGCATGCCGCCTTCGCCCGTAGGAATATTGTTGACGAACGAAAATAAACTTTCTGTATAAGCGTCCGTATGCTGAACGGCAAATTCTATCTTTATGCCGTCACGCTCGGTACTTGCATATAACGGCTCGGAATAAAGAGCGGATTTGCCTTCGTTGATATACGAAACGAAATCTTTAATTCCGCCGTCGTAAGAATAATGTTTTTCGATAAGAGCGGATTTATTGCGTTCGTCATAAAAACCGATTTTTACGCCTTTATTTAAAAACGCAAGTTCTTTTAAGCGCTTAGTGATGGTTTCGGCGCTGAATTCGATAGTTTCAAAAACGGTCGCATCCGGTTTAAAACGAACGAACGTGCCGCGTTTAGTCGTCTTCTTTTTAGTGTCCGTTAAAGGTCCTTTTGGGATACCGGACAAAACCTTGCCGGATTTTTTATCCTTATAAGAAGAAAACTCCATTGCAAAGGTTGTTTTATTTTTATAAACTTCGACTTTTAACCATTCCGACAAAGCATTCGTTACCGAAGCGCCTACGCCGTGCAAGCCACCGGAATAACTATAATTTTCGTTATCGAACTTACCGCCGGCGTGTAACTGCGTGAATACTACCTCTACGCCCGAAACTTTTGCCTTCGGGTGAATATCCGTAGGAATTCCGCGCCCGTCGTCTTCGACGGAAGCAGAGCCGTCAGGATAAAGCCTTACCGTCACGCTCGAGGCAAAGCCGTTTGCCGCCTCGTCGATTGCGTTATCGACTATTTCCCACAGTAAGTGATGCAACCCGCGAACACCGGTTGAACCTATATACATTCCCGGGCGAAGCCTTACCGCGTCTAGCCCTTCAAGAATTTTTATATCAGATGATTTGTATTCGCCTTTCAACGCCGAATACCCCCTTCGCTTGTGTTTGTTTTTTTCGATTATACCATATATTGTGTTTTTTTTCAAGAATATAAGATATTTTTCCGATAATTTATTGCTTATATTTTATAAAAAAATTAAATTTTTTTACTTCTTCAAAAATAAAAATAAAAAAATCCGCAAAAACTTTTACGGATTTTAAAACGAACGATAAAAATAGCACGGCGTTCGGCTACCCTAGCGAGATTAATTGCCAAGGATAAAAAAACTTAACTGCGTTTATGCGCAACAAATCATCCAACGTGAGCCCAGATAATCTTATTAAATAAGAAAGGTCGTCTTGCGGACGAATTCTGTAAAGCGGTTTGTTTCCGTTTTTTACAAAAAGAAGATTACCCGCACATAACGCGTCGGTAAGCATATTGTCGGCAACGATAACCGAAGGCGGGCAATTGAATTTTATCGCAATTTTTTGTAAATCGTCGCATTGCTCCACTCTATAAATAACGCCGTTTTGTTTTTTTTCACTACCTGGCGCATTTTTAAAATAATTTTTATCTGCTTGATTTTGTTCGAATAAATATAATAACTTTTTCATATTACGAATATATTTAATCGTAACGAAAAATATGACGAACAAATGTTAGACTGTAAAAAACACTTCATAAAAAAACAAAAAGGAGTTGAGCTTTATTAAAAAATTAGCAAAAACCGTAATTTTCGTAACGTTTTTTTCATGCATCGAACGCGGTTTGGGTTTTATATATAGAATATTTATGTCGCGCGCGATCGGAGCCGAAGGTTTGGGTTTGTATCAAATTGCACTTTCCGTGATCGGCTTACTTATGACCGTTTCTGCGTCCGGAATACCGATAACCGTCTCGCGTTTAATGATAAAAGAGCGAGCCGCAAACGTAAAATTCGGCGAATCGGCAACAGTAACGGCGGGACTCATCGCCACGGTTTGTACGTGTCTGCCCGTAATAATGATTTTGTTTTTGTTAAAAAACAAGTTAGGCGTTTTATTCGCGGACGAACGCTCGGTAACGTTATTTTTAATTATTTTACCCGGCGTGCTTTTAACGTCCGTTTACGCTGTTATTCGCGGTTTTTTTTGGGGAAGAAAATATTTTTATACCTACTCCGTAATAGAACTCGGCGAAGAAGCGATAATGATTATCGTCGGAATTATTTTAATTTTATTGCAAAAAAACGTTTACGATAAAACCAAAGCGGCGGCTTACGCTGTTTTAATTTCGTATGTTTTTTCATTCAGCGCGGCGATAATAACTTTTTTCATTAAAAAAGGAAAATTTAAAAATCCTTCGCGCGTAATTAAACCGTTAATAATTTCAAGTACGCCGATAACTTTAATGCGCACGGCAACGGCACTCAGCGGCTTTTTGATAGCAATTATTCTACCCGCTTCATTAATAGCAAGCGGCGTTCCGAAGAGCGAAGCCGTTTCGGGATTCGGAATTATCAGCGGAATGACGATGCCCCTTTTATTTATACCGTCTACGGTTATAGGCTCGCTTTCGCTCGTTCTGGTACCCGAACTAGCCGAAAATTTTTATAAAAAACAAAGCGCGGGCTTGCAAAACAACGTCGAAAAATCCTTGTTGTATTCGGCGATAATCGCTGTTTTTATAATTCCCGTTTTTTGCGGAACTGGTAAATTTATCGGCTCGTTCGTTTACGACAACGAACTTTCCGGAACGTATTTAAGTTACGCCGCCCCGATAATGTTGCCGATGAGCATAACGATGATTTCGAACAGTTTGTTAAATTCAATGGGAATGGAACGCCGCACGTTGTTATACTTCGGTATAGGCAGCGCGTTCTTGATATTGTCGGTTTGGATTTTGCCGCCTTATGTGGGAAATTTTTCATTGATAATAGGATATTTTGCAAACTATTGCGTAACTGCTTTTTTAAACGTTCGATTATTACAAAAAATTTGTTGCAAACAGCTTGCATTTAAGAAAAAACTTTTAAAATGCATTTCAGGCTCCGTACCCGCGATTTTTTTAAGCCTGTTTTTATTTAACGTGATTTCGAAATTTATCGCGCCGCTTTTTGCTTTTTGTTTATCGACGACAATTACGACTTCGTGCCTGTATTTAACTCTTTGTGCCTTAGATATTTTCGATATAAATAAATTAACGCCGCGCTTTACAAAAACGCGACGCAAATATAGGAATAATCTAAATAACGTTAGACGTAAAAACATTTAAAATCGCTTATTTTAACTAAAAAAATCTTTAATTTTAGGTATTCGTTTTAATACGGGTAAAAACACGAACAATAAAGCGTAATTAAATATATTATTGTATATTTGACACTTAAAGAATAACCGATAGCAAAGGTACGCCAAGTAACTCACACTACCGCCGAAGCGAGACGCAACGTAATCTAAAACGGCACTCGAAAAGCCGTTGATTTTATTGTAAAAATAAAATCCGGTGCTGTTTATAGCAACCGTACAAACAAAAAAGCTTAGCACGCAAATTATTATATACCTTAGATAAAAAAAAGAATTTCTGAAATTTTTATTAAACACGGCGTTAACTAGCCCCGACAAAAAAGAAAGCATCGCCGTAGACAAACCCACCCAAGGCATGTAAAGCTGCCCCCACGAGCACAACACGTAACCTAAAAAATCGCCTAATAACGACGACGCTCCCCCCGCAAGCGGACCCAACGCAACGCCGATTATAACGGAAATAAAAATCGTAAGCGAAAACTGTACGTCTAGCATACGAAATTCTAAATACGTGTTGGTTATAACGGACAAAGCGGCAAATACCGCAATAAACGCCGTTTTCCCTCCGGTCGACAAAGAACGAACGTAAGAAGAAAAAATAAAATCAAGCTTGCGAGCGTTAATTTTTTCACCATCGGAAACAGATTGGTTAAAACTATTTTTTTGCATAAAAAAACTACCCTTTTAAGGTAGAGTTCAAAATACTTCGCGCGCAAAAAAACGCGCTCGGCATTCGGATGCGCCGAAAAGTCGCGGCGGTAATTCCGCCTTCGCTCGCCGTCAACATCCCGTTCGGCGCTACTTAACGCTTTTCGCACTACTCTGCCATATTTTTTCTAAATTATATACTCATCTTTACTTTATGTCAAACGAATAACGCGGAGAAATTAAATTTTCTCCGCGTATTTTTAATCGCCCGATGCGTATTTTAAAGGAATTCCGTATTCGTTTTCATATATTTCTTTCCAAACGCGCGCGTTTTCCTGCATCATGTTTTTTACGTTTTCGCCCTTAGATAAATTGTCGTCGGGATAAATCGGTTTACAGATGTGAATAGTGTATTCTTGAATTTTAAAACCGTCGTCGCCTGTTTTGTCGCCGTCGCGCATCGTTATAAAGCAAGGGACTACGGGCGCGCCGCTGGAACACGCCAAAGAAAACGCTCCTTTTTTCAGCGGCTTCGGTTTTCGATAATTCCACCACATACTCTGCTCCGCATAAACCAAAACGAATCCGTCCGACGCGATTATTTCGTTAACGCCGTTATAAAAATTTTTCATTTTTTCCATATCGGAACAAAGCGGCAAAGTATTGCAATTACGCATTAAATAACCGAAAAAACCTTTAAACGAAGTGTAATTACCTTCTCTAATCACTCTAAAAAATTTATGTTTTTTCGTATCGCAGGTTTCGTAAGC
>CAZNKA010000006.1:20375-21957 GCA_964573495.1 uncultured Acidiphilium sp.
TCGGTTTGCTTCGCGTAACGCCAAAAAATATCGGCGTATTCGGGCGCGCCGCCCCGCCAAGGCTTAGCAGACATAATAAAATGCAGAATTTTAATATCGTCTTTTTCCACCGGTAAACCGAAATAAACTTCGGCATTCCATTCGGGCGGAAGTAATAACACTCTATCCTTACAAAGTAAATTCAAATAGTCTTCGTCTTGAGTAACTATAAAGTCATAAACCGAAAGCAAATCGCAAAACTTTTCTAAAATTTTGTTTTCACGCAGTTTTTTGCAATCCAAAAGCAAAACACCGGCGTTAAAATAAGCGTATCTGTCAATTCCTAAAACGTTTTCTACGTAACTTCCGAAAACGTCGTCTATTCGCATAACGCGTTCGGGAATCGCGCCGATATAGTTATTTTTTAAATCAAAAGAATAAAATTCGCCGAGATCCGCGTTTACGATAGTATCGCCGTCGATATAAATCGCCTTGTCGTACTGCGGAAACATGTCCGCGATAAACATTCTGTAATAGGTCGTTTTAGAAAAATAATCACGCAAAGGCAAATTTTTAGAAATAGATTTCAAGCATTGCCCCACGTCGTCGAAAACGACTTCGCAATTATCCGATTTCATCGCTAAAACCGTTTTTTTGTATTCTTCGGTTACGGTGGTTACTAAAAAATGAAAAACGTAGTAGTCGTTTTTGTTTGCGTTTGCCGTTATAGAGCGCAACGAAACCGCCGCGTATTTAATAAAATCGTCGTCGCAAGCGTAAAATACCGGAATTAGTCGCTTGTTTTTTGCTTCGTTATTGCTATTCATTTATTTACCCTCTTTTTTTAATTCGTTTCTTAAATTTAAATATTCTTCGTACACGTCGTCGAATTCCGTATATTTAAACAATCTCTTTACGTCGTCTATCTGCCACTGCTTAACGTTTTCGATGCGCGGATACGGAAAATAAAACAACCGTCTGCTAAAATGCCTTACGACGGTATTCTTTTTTAGATTTTTTTGGTCGTTAAACTTTTGCGGTAAAACGATTTTGCTCGTAGTGCTTCTTATAATCGCGCTTTGGTCGGCAAACGGCAATTTTTTTTCGCAAATTAATTTGCGAGCCTTAAAAAACAACCCGGTTTCACGAATTTTTTCCATATTGAGCAACAACACGCCCGCGTTAATATAGTTTGGATTAACAAGAATTTTTCCGTACCTATCGCGCGCGGCGGCGTATTCAACGTTGGTAACGTCCACGTCGTATAAAACGCGAATATCTTTGTTAAACATAATATCCGCGTCTAAATATAATAGCTTATCGGGAATAAAATCAAACTCGTCGGCAAAAAGCCTTAAAAGCGTATACGGCGAACAATAAGCGCCTTCGTTCGGGCAATGCGCAAACTCATTTTCGTAATTATTACCCACGTCTACCTTAATAACTTCGCTTTGCGAATTGTTTTTTTTTAAAACGTCGTTTAAAAATTCAATTTGCTTGTCTGTTATAGGCGTATAATCCGAATTTAATCGCGAAATATCCATCGTAAAGATATAAACGCATAGTCTTTCGTTTTGTTCAGAGCGTTTAATTATAGAAAGCA